>JALZHC010000122.1 GCA_030914105.1 Acidobacteriota bacterium | reverse complement strand
GACGAGAAGGACGGTTTCGAGTTGCGGCAGACTCCGCCTGACTTCGCGAAGCTTGCCGAGCTGTTCGGGCGTGACGACGGCTGCGCGCGCGCCGCAGTGTCCGAGGACGTATCCGAGTTCCGTGGCGGAGAGCATCGTGCTCAAGGGCACGGCGACCGCGCCGACCGCCGCCGCGCCGAGAAACGAGGCGACAAACTCCGGGCAGTCCGCGGCCACGAGGGCGACGCGCTCGCCGCGCCGGACGCCGAGCGCACGCAGAGCGCCGCCGAACTTCTTGACCGAGCCGAAGAGCTGCGCGTACGAGAGCCGCCGTTCGTCGCAGAGGATCGCGGCCTCATCCCAGCGGTTCAGCTCCCGCGCCGCGCCGAAGACGTACTCGACGAGATTCACGCCGACAACCTTTCGCGAAGGCAAGACGAGACGGGACGAGCGTTGAAGGGACACGGGCGAGACGCTCCCGCCCGCCGCCATGTTATAACGACTCGCGAAATAAAGAGAGGGCAGAGCCGCCCACGAAACCACGCGAAGCGACACGAAAGAGCCGCCCGCGACTTTAAAGACTTAAGCGAAGGACTTGAGCGCCGTCGGTGAGGTGACATTGATGCGCGGCGGCGGCATGTTCTGTGTGGGCCGAGGGGCGACGCTTGCCGCGCGGCTGCTGGCGCGCCTGCTGCGGCTGCCGGCGCCTGCCTTCATCCTTCATCCTTCCGCCTTCATCCTTTCTCACGCGCCGGGGTCGAAGCGGTAGCCGATCCAGGGTTCGGTGAGGATGTAGCGCGGGCGAGCCGGGTCGGCTTCGACCTTCTTGCGCAGTTGGCCGATGAAGACGCGCAGGTATTCGGTCTGCTCGACGCTCTCGCCGCCCCAGACCGCCGCCAGCAGCGCGCGGTGCGTGAGAACCTTGCCGGGGTGGTGCAGGAAGTAGACGAGCAGCTCGAACTCCTTCGGCGTGAGCCGCACGTCCGAGCCGCGGACGACGACCGAGCGCGCTTCGAGGTCAACGCGGAAGTCGCCCGCCTCGATGACCGCCTGCGACTCCTCACCCGCCGGGGCCATCGCCGCGCGCCTGAGCGCCGCACGCATCCGCGCCAGAAGCTCTTCGATGCCGAAGGGCTTGGTGACGTAATCGTCCGCGCCGATGTCGAGCGCCCCGACCTTCGCGCGCTCGTCGCCCTTCGCCGAGAGCACGATGATCGGAACCTGCGAGAAGGCGCGCAGACGCCGGCACAACTCCAGCCCGTCCACGCCCGGCATCACGAGGTCTGTGACGACGAGGTCTGGATGCCAGTCGCCGAAAGTCTCTAAGGCCGAAGCCCCGTCCGCCGCCGTCCGCACGTCGTAGCCATGCGTGAACAGACTCGTCCGCAGCACGCGCGTGATCTGCGGCTCGTCGTCAACGACCAGAATTCGCGGCTTCCTGTCCATATCTCTCGCGTGATAAGTGATAAGAAGAGTCGCGAGTCAGGAGTCTTAAAGTCCGGAGTCGAAGGCAAGTGGTCTTGACTCCAGACTCCGAGACTCCCGACTCCTGACTTTATTTCTTATTACTTATCACTCATCACTTATCACTTCTTCGTCGTCCCCGATGGGCAGGGTGAAGACGAAGCGCGCGCCGCCGCCGTCGGCCTCCTCGATGTGTATGTGGCCGCCGTGGGCCTCGACGATGCCGCGCGCGATGGCGAGGCCCATCCCTGTGCCCGAAGGCCGGAGCCCAGCGCCGCCGCCGTCGCGCGTGGCGCGGAAGAACTTGTCGAAGACGCGCTCGCGCAGCTCCGAGGGGACGCCCGGCCCTTCGTCCTCGACCGAGACCTCGATCATGTCGCCCGCGCCGCGCCGCGCGCGGATGCGAATCGGCGCGGCGGGCGGCGAATACTTCGCGGCGTTGTCAACGAGCGTGTAGACGACCTCTGCGACGGCGCGCGGGTCAACGCGCGCGACGGGCAGCCCATCTTCGGTCTCGACCTCGACGCGGCGGCCCGCCGTGAGCGGCGCGGCGCGCTGCAAGGCCGTCGCAATTATATCGTCGAGCGCGCCCCAGCGGCGACGCAAATTCATCTCGCCCGCCTCGATGCGCGCAAGCTCGATGAGTCCCTCGACGAAGCGGTTGAGGCGGTCGCTCTCCTCGTCTATCACTTCGAGCATGTCGCGGCGCGAGTCGGCGTCGAGCTTGATTGAATGCCCGCCGTCCGCCCGTCTTCGCTCGGCGTCCAGAAGGGTCGTGACCGATGCCTTGATTGAGGTGAGCGGCGTGCGTATGTCGTGCGTGACGGCGTCTAAGAGCGCGGACTTGAGGCGCTCGCTCCGGCGCAGGGCTTCGGCCTGGCTGGCGCGCTCGAAGGCTTCGCGCAGCTCGCGGTAGAGGCGCTCGATTTCGCGGCGGCCCGCCTCGGCCTCTTCGGCGCGACGGCGCGCGCGCGCCGAGAGTTGGCCGGCGGTCATGGCGACGACGAGGAAGGCGAGGAGCGCGACCCAGTTGTCCGGCTCGGCGATGGTGAAGGTGCCGACGGGCGGGAGGAAGAAGAAGTTGAAGCAGAGCACGGCGAGCACCGAGGCCAGGAGCGCGGGCCGGCTTCCCCAGAGCGTCGCGACGAAGAGAACGAACAGAAGGAAAGAGAGCGCCACGGTGGTCGCGTTGACGCGCGCGCCGAAAGGCTTCAGCAGCACGGTGACGGCGGCGACGCCGAGCGCCGCGATGAAGTATCTGATGATCCTCGTCCGCGTCATGCCTTAAGCCTGCACGCGTTCAGAGCGAGAAGAAGTTGCGTATGCGGCGGAGGAGGTCGCCCTGATGGTTTTTCATGCGCTGGCGCATCGCCTCCTCGCTGAGTCCTTCGCGCACGGCGTCCAGCTCGGCGCGGCGGCGCGCGAGCACGTGCGAGATGTCTTCGGCGATTTCGGGGCGGCGCGCGAGGATGTCTTTGAAGGACTCCTTGTCGAGCCGGTAACACTCGACATCGGTGCGCGCGAAGACGGTCGCCGTGCGCGGCGCGCCGGTCATCAGCCCCATCTCGCCGAAGAAGTCGCCCGCGACGAGCGAGGCGACCTTGCTCGTCAGCCCGTCCTCGCCCGTGAAGCGCACGTCGGCCTCGCCGCTGCGGATGATGTAGAGCCAGTGCGCCTCCGCGCCCTGCCGCGTCATCGCCTCGCCGCGCGCGAACGGCGCTTCCTTCAAGCGCCCGGCGAGTTCCTTCCGCTCCTCTTCGGTGAGCGTGCGGAACAGCTCGGCGCGGGCGAGCGCCTCGGCGCGTCGCTCCGTCTCCTCGTGCCTCTTGCGCGCGCGCCGGCTCTCGTCGTCTTCGGTGATGAAGAGCGAGCGGGCCGGGATCGAGAGCGGGATGCCTGCGCGCTTGAGCGCGAAGTAGACGCGCGAGCGCACGACCGAGTCGGTCGGGTCTGTCTGCGCGAGGTCTGTCAGCCAGTAGCGCACCGCGTAGCGCGCGTAAGAGTCGAGGAAGTCAACGACGATGCACTGCGGGCGCGGCTCGCGCGCGACGTTCTCAATCGGCTCGGCCACGAGCGCCGCCGCGACCAGGTCAGTCACCTCGGTCGGCGCGTAGCGGAAGTCAACGTTGAAGTAGACCCACTGGCGGTGCGGCGTCGTCAGGCCGCCGCGCCGACCGAGCACCGTCACCTGGCTCTTCATCAGGACGCTGTTCGGGATGAGGATGGTGTCCCAGTTGCGCGTCTCAATCGAGGTGTGACGCCAGCGTATGTCCACGATGCGCCCCTCCTGCTGGTCAATCCGCACCCAGTCGCCGACGCTGATGGAGCGTTCGAGCTGGAGCGCGAGGCCGCCCATCGTGTTGCCGAGCGTGTCCTGAAACGAGAGGCCGATGACCGCCGTGAGCAGGGCCGAGGTGGCGACGATGCCGGTCGGGTTGAAGCCCGCGCGCGCGAGCAGGGCGACGCCGGTGACGACGTAGGCGAGTGCGACAAGGAGGTCGCGCATGATGCGCGGCGGGCGCAGGCGCGCGGCTTCGAGCGCCAAGTCGAAGACAAGAACGCCGCCGACGTTGATGACGGCGAAGAATTCGAGCAGCGTCGCGCACCAACTGACCCAGAGGTAGGCCGCCCCGGAAGCGCCCGCGCCCTTCTCGTCCGCGCCGTAGGAGAGCAGCAGCGCCGCCGCGAACAGCCCCGCGTAGGCGAGCGCGAAGAGCACGGCGGCGGCGCGGATGCGCGCGCGCGCCGCGGGCTTGAAGTAGAAGAGCGCCGCGGCGAGCACGACGAAGCCGAGCGCCACCCAGAGGAACGCGCCCGTCCCCGACGCCGCCTGCATGTTGCGCCAGAAGTTCATCGAAGAAAGTAGCCAGTAGTCAAGTAGACAGGAGCCAGTAGGGAAGCAGGTGTCTTTATGCTGGCTACTGTCTACTGACTACTGGCTACTTCTGCTCAGTTCAGCGTTCCTACTTCCGCGTTTCTTTACTGTTCCTGCCCGCTCGCGAGACGGTTGCCCGCGCCCTGTAGCTCCTTGAGCAGCTCCTGAACGGCTGCTTCGAGCTGGCGGTCGCGGCCCGCGAGGTTATCTTCGGGCGTGTTCTCGATGAGGATGTCGGGGTGCACGCCGTAGTTCTCCATGTTGGTCTGCTTCTTGTCGGCAAGGTAGACGCCGACGCCGGGCGTGCGCACCGTCGAGCCGTCAATCAGAGAGTAACTGCCCGTGCCGATGACCGCGCCCATCGTGGGCGTGCCGACGAGCTTGCCCAAGCCCAAAGCGCGGAAGCCCGCCGGGAACATCTCGGCGTTCGAGGCCGAGCGCCAGTTCTGCAAGACGACCTTCGGGCCGAAGAAGCCCTCGAAGGGGCGCGCGGTCGCCTCAGTCCCGCGCGGCTGCCAGATTTGGTACTGGCGCTGGACGAGTATGCCGAGAAGCTCCTGCTCGATGTTGCCGCCGCCGTTCCAGCGCTGGTCAATGACCATCGCCTCCTTGTTGCGGTACTCGCGCAGCTCCTTCTCGAAGCGACGGAGTGAAGGCTGATCCATCGCGCGGATGTGTATGTAGCCGACGCGCCCGCCCGAAAGCTTATCCACGAGCGCGCGCCGTTCCTTCACCCAGCGCTCGTAGCGCAAGCTGGCGTAAGCCTGCATCGAGACCGGCTCGATGCGCGTCGTCCACGCGCCGTCGCCGCCCGCGGACTTGCTGAAGGTAACGGCGACCTTGCGGTTGAGACGGTAGTTGAGAAGCGGCCAGTAGTTGTCGCCGGCCTTCACCTGTTTTCCGTCAATGGCGATGAGGTAGTCGCCCACAGAGACCTTCACCCAGTCCTTGTCCGCGGGGCCGTCTTCGTAGATGTAGTTAACGCGGTAGCGACCGGCTGCCGTGTCCGGCTCAAGGTCTACGCCGAGATGACCCGAAGAGACCGCGTTCGGTTCGCGGCCCGCGGGCGGCGGGGCCGCGCCGGTGTGCGAGGCGTTCAGCTCGCCGATCATCTCGTTGACGATGTTGAGCAGTTCCTGCCGGTCGCCGACGTACTCGACGAGCGGGCGGTACTTGGCGCGCGCCGCGTCCCAATCGTAGCCGTGCATCTTCGGGTCGTAGAACCGGTACTTCATCGTTCGCCACGCGTCGTCGAACATCTGCGCCCACTCTGCCGGGCGGTCAATCTTCACCTTGGCGACGAAGTTGACGCGGCGGCGCGCGCCCGCGCCGAAGCCGGAAGACGAAGAGGAGGCTGCGGCGGAAGCGCCGGCAGCCGACGCGCCCGCGGCAGACGCGCCGAGCGGGACGGAGTAGACCGACTGGCCCTCCTGGAAGAAGAGCGTGCGACCGTCGCGCGAGACGTTGAGGTTCGAGATCGCGCCACGGAAGCCGAAGCCGCCGGGCGTCGGCGCTTCCTGCCCGCCTTCGCCCGTGGGCGGCATGCCTGAAGTGACGCGCGCGAGACGCCTGCCGTCCTCGCCCATCGAGTAGATTACGGGGACGCTGACTAGCCCTGCTGTCTCGACCGTGGCGAAGACGATTGTGCGACCGTCGGGCGAGACGGTGTAGCTCGTGACGGGAGACGAAAGGCGCGTCAACTGCTTCGTGCGCCGCTTGAGTCCGGCCCAGTCTATGTTAACGGGCCGGGCGGGCGGGCGCTGCCCGCCGGGCTGTCGCCGGAATTCGCCGATGGGCACGCCGCCGCTCTCGACCGCGACGGCCTGTCGCTCTTCGCGCGCGGCCTCGGCCTCGGCGCGCTCTTCCGGGTCGTCGGGGTCGCGTTCGAGGTGTTCGAGCGCGACCGAGTAGAGCTGTATCGAAGGCCGGTCGCCCTGGCCGAAGGCGACGCTGTCGTTGCGCGTGAAGTAGAGCTTGCGCCCGTCGGGCGAAAATTTCGGGCTCGACTCGCTGAATGACTCGAACGTAACCTTCCGCTCCTCTCCGCCCGAAGAGGGGACGAGGTAGATGTCACTGGTGCGCGTCACGTCAGGCTTCGAGTAAGCGAGCCACTTGCCGTCGGGCGACCAGGCGGGCTGGCCGATGTTTCCGTAGCGCGAGGCGCTCAGCTCTTTGGTCTCCTTGCTCGCCACGTTGACGACGCGGAGCTTATCGTCCGACGAAGTGAAGGCGATCTGCGTCGAGTCGGGCGACCAGGCGTAGCCGAACTTGAGCGCGTCGAGGTCTGTGAGCTTCTGCGCTTCGCCCGCGCCGTCCACGGCCGAGACGTAAATCTCCTCGCGCCCGCTGCGGTCGGAGACGTAGGCGATCCACTTGCCGTCGGGCGAGTAGTTAACGTCTCGGTCGCGCGCCGGGCTGTCGGTGATCTGCCGCAGGTCGCCCTCTTCGACCGGCGCGGTGAAGACCTCGCCGTGGACGGAGAGGACGATGCGGCGCGAGTTGGGCGCGAGGTCGTAGTCGTCCACCTCGGAGTTGAAGCTGCGCACTTCCGCCGAGTTCTCCTCGGTCTCGGCGTTGATGTCGAAGTGGAGCGGCGTGACGCGCTTACTTGATACGTCGAGCTTCGAGATGCCGAAGTCGTGCTCGAAGACGATGGTCTTTCCGTCGGCGCTGATCGAAGGCCAGCGCACGTCGCCCTCTTTGAAAGAGGTGACGCGCTCGGCCTTGCCCCCGCCTTCGGAGACGCGCCAGATGTTCGTCAGGCCCCCGCCGTCGCGGTCGCTGACGAAGTAGATGTTTCCGTCGCGCGACCACATCGGCCAGGAGTCGAGGCCGTCGAAGTCCGTTAGCTGCGTGAACTTCTTGTCGCTGATGTCGGCGACCATCACGTCCGACTGGTAAGCGCCGCGGTAGTACTTGCGCCAGTAGACCTGCGACTTCTGGTTGTATGCGAGCCGCCGCCCGTCGGGCGAGTAAGAGCCTTGCACGCCCATGTCGACGCCCGCCGTCGTCTCCATGCCGCCTTCGACCGAGACCGTGTAGAGCGTCGGCATGAAGCTCTCGCCGCGGCTCGAAGAGAAGAGCACGCGCGAGCCGTCGGGCGTCCAGCCGAGGACGGAGTCTTCCGCCGAGTTGAAGGTCAACTGCCGGGGCGTCCCGCCCGAAGAGGGGATGACGTAAACATCGAGGTTGCCGTTGCGGTCGCTCGAAAAAGCGATCCACTTGCCGTCGGGCGAGAAGCGCGGGTAGACGTCGCGCGCGCGGTTCACGGTCAGGCGTTGGACGCCGCGCCCGTCTTCGTCGGCGACCCAGATGTCGCCGAGGTAGCTGAAGGTGACGCGGCCCTGGTTGTAGTTCGGGTAGCGTATGAGCCGCGCCTCCTTCGCATGGGCGACGGCGGAGAGCGCGAGCAGCGCGCAGAAGAGGAGAAGGTAGGCTTTCTTCATAACGTCCTCGGAGGTTTGTCAGCGGCTTATCTCTGGTCGAGCTTGCGCCCGGCGTTCAGGTTGTCGAAGTTGAGTATGGCGTTGAAGACGAGGAAGTAGCTCCCGTGCGTCTCGCCGCGCCAGACCGGGTTGTTGGAGAAGAGGACGACGTGGCCGCGCTCGACGGGAACGTCAACGACCGCCGCGTGCTGAGCGAGCTCGCCGCCCTGGTCGAGCAGGCCGGAGACGAGCAGGTCGCGCGCCTCGCCGTAGCGCAGCACGACGCGCGGGCGCATCGCTGGCGGGATGACGTAAGGGTTGTTGCGCGCCTGCTCTTCGCCCAGGGGCAGAGCCTCCCAGACCTCCGCGCGCGGCTCTTCGGGAATCTCGGCGGGCGGTCGTCCCTGCAC
>JALZHC010000659.1:1251-3217 GCA_030914105.1 Acidobacteriota bacterium | reverse complement strand
GAGTAGTGAGGCGGAGGCGTACGTCATTTACACGTCGGGCTCGACGGGAAGACCCAAGGGCGTCAAGGTCTCGCACCGCTCGCTCCTCAACTACGTCTGCTGGGCCGCAGACGAGTACCTGAGCGACGGGGCCGACTCCTTCGCCCTCTACTCCTCGCTGGCCTTCGACCTCACCGTCACTTCGCTCTTCGCCCCGCTCATCTCGGGCCGCCGCGTCGTCGTCTACGCCCGCGAGGGGCGCGAGTCTCCCGTGCTGCGGGTCTTTGAGGAGGGGGCCTGCGAGGTCGTCAAGCTCACGCCCTCGCATCTCTCGCTCGTCGCCTCGCTCGACAACCGGCGGGGGCGCATCCGCCGCCTCGTCGTCGGCGGCGAGTCGCTCACTACCGACCTGGCGCGGCGGGCCTACGAGAGCTTCGGCGGGCGGGTCGAGATCGTCAATGAGTACGGGCCGACGGAGGCGACGGTCGGCTGCATGATCCACCGCTACGACCCGGCGCGCGACCAAGGCGCGAGGGTGCCGATCGGGCGGCCCGCCGCCAACGCGCACGTCTACGTGGTGGACGGGCGCGGGCGCGAGGTCGGCGAGGGGGTTGCGGGCGAGCTCTTAGTCTCCGGCGAGGGCGTAGCGGAGGGCTACCACAACCGTGCGGAGCTAACGGCCGAGCGGTTCGTGGCCGACCCCTACCGTCCGGGGGCGCGGGCCTACCGGACGGGGGACGTGGCGCGCCGGCTCTCTGGCGGGGCGATAGACTACTTAGGGCGGCGCGACGAGCAGGTGAAGTATCACGGGCACCGTGTGGAGTTAGGCGAGTTGCGGGCGGCGGTGAACTCTCACCCGGAGGTGCGCGACAGCGTCGTGCGCCTCGCACGCCGGGCCGTGGCGGGTGGCGGCGAGGTAGAAGAGCTGGTCTGCTACTACGTGGCGCGGCGCGAGGTCGAAGCCCGGTCGCTGCGCGAGCACCTGCGCGAGCGGGTGATTGAGGAGACGATGCCCGGGAGGTACGTGCGGATCGGGCGGGTGCCTCTGACGCTGAACGGGAAGGTCAACTATGAGGCGCTGCCAGACCCGTGGGCGGGTGAGGCGGGAGAGGGCGGCGCCGTCCAGCGCGAGGCGAGTGAGACGGAGCGCGCTCTGGCCGGGGTGTGGGCCGAGGTGCTCGGCGTGGCGGAGGTGGGGCGGGGCGATAACTTCTTCGAGTTGGGCGGGCACTCGCTGCTGGCGACGCTGGTGGTGATGCGTGTGGAAGAGCTGTTCGGGGTGGGGCTGGCGCTGCGCTCGGTCTTCGAGGCGCCGACCGTGGCCGAGTTCGCCTCTCTCATCGACGCGGCAAGGAAGGAGGCGGAGCAGCAGGAGACCAACACGGGACGAATCCCGCGGGTGAGCCGCGAGCAGCCGCTACCCTTGTCCTTCGCGCAGCAGCGGCTCTGGTTCCTCAACCGCCTGATGCCCGACGAAGCCTCTTACAACGCCCCACTCGCTTACAGCATCAGCGGCCCGCTTGATGTGGCGGCGCTCGAAGAGAGCATCAACCGCATCGTCGAGCGCCACGAGGTGCTGCGCACCACCATCACGCTCGCCGGGGGCGAGCCCGTGCAAGTCGTCTCACCTCATGCACGGCTCACGCTCCGGCTAACAGACCTGGGCGAGGCGCCGCCGTCGGAGCGGGCGGCGCGCGCGCGGGCCGAGGTCGAAGAAGAGGGGCGCCGCCCCTTCGACCTGGAACGCGGCCCCGTCATCCGCGCGCGGTTGCTACGGCTCGGGCCGGAGGAGCACGTGCTGGCCGTCACGATGCACCACATCGTCTCGGACGCGCTATCGTTCGGCATCTTCGTCAGAGAACTCTCCGCCTTCTACGAGGCCGAGGCGGAAGGCGTGGAGGCGCGGCTGCCGGCGTTGCCGGTGCAGTACGCGGACTACGCGGTGTGGCAGCGCGGGTGGCTTCAGGGCGAGGAGCTGGAGCGGCAG
>JALZHC010000659.1:0-1241 GCA_030914105.1 Acidobacteriota bacterium | reverse complement strand
TGGCGCGAGCAGTTGGCGGGTGCGCCGACGGTGCTGGAACTACCCGCCGACCGCCCGCGCCCGAAGGTGCAGACCTCGCGCGGGGCCTTCGAGAAGTTCGAGATCAGCGCGGAAGTCATCTCGAAGCTCGGTGAGTTGGGGCAGCAGGAGAATGCCACGCTCTTCATGACGCTGCTGGCGGCCTTCGGCGTGCTGCTCTCGCGTTACACGGGGCGGAGGGACTTGCTCGTCGGGACGCCGATTGCCAACCGCGGCCACAGGGAACTCGAAGGGCTCATCGGCTTCTTCGTCAACACGCTGGCCCTGCGGGTGCAGACTGAGGACGAACTCTCGTTCCGCGCGCTGGTGCGCAAGGTGCGCGAGACCTGCCTCGGCGCCTACGCGCACCAGGACTTACCCTTCGAGAAGCTGGTCGAAGAGCTCCAACCAGAGCGCGACCTCAGCCGCCCGCCCCTCTTCCAGGTGGCGTTCGCTCTTCAGAACTCGCCGAGCGACAGCCCGCACTTACCAGGACTGTCGCTCCAGCCGTTCAGGGCCGACACGCACACCGCCAAGTTCGAGCTGTTGTTGAATCTGTTCAGGAAAGGTGAGGGGGTAGCGGGCGGGTTCGAGTACAACGCCGACCTGTTCGAGGCCGAGACCGTGCGGCGCCTCGTCAAGCACTTCCAGACCCTCCTGCGGAACCTCGCCGACGAGCCCGAGCGCGAGGCGGCCGACGTGTCGATGCTGACGGCGGAGGAGGAGCGCTACTTCGCGCGCGAGTGGAACGAGACGGCGGCGGCCTACCCGCTCGAACGCTGCGTGCACGAACTCATCGCCGAGCAGGCCGCCCGCACCCCCGACGCCGTCGCCGTGGTGCATGGGTCTCAAAAACTCACCTACGCGAAACTCGATGCCGACTCGAACCGCCTCGCGCAGTATCTGGTCTCGCGCGGCGCGGGCCCCGGGGCGCGGGTGGCGGTGATGCTGGAGCACTCGCCGCTGATGGTCGTAGGCGTGCTCGGCGTGCTCAAGGCGGGCGCGGCCTACGTGCCGCTGGAGCCGGGTCACCCGCCGCTGCGCCTCGCCTTCCAGTTGGAAGACTCCGAGCCGGCGCTATTACTTACGCAGCAGTCGTTGCTCGACGGCGTCGAGGCCAAGGGCGTGCCCTCCTTCCTGATCGACGCGCAATCGGACGAGCTGAAAGGCTTTGAGGCCGTAGCACCTGAGGTCGCGCAGAGTAGTGAGGCGGAGGCGTACGT
>JALZHC010000658.1 GCA_030914105.1 Acidobacteriota bacterium | reverse complement strand
AAGCGCGTGCTCGCTTATTTCATGTACGTTCCCCGCCGCGCGAAGGTCGAGCAGAGAGTCGAGCAGACGTTCGAGCGGCGCGGGCGCGTCACGGTCACGGGCTTCGAGATTTCGACGCGCTTTCCGCTCGGCCTCTTCCGGCTGCGACGCCGCCTGCGCGCGCGCGACGTGGAGATCGTCGTCTACCCGAAGCCCGGACGCGAGGGCGACGAGTTGCACCTGCTTCCGGCGGACGCGGGCCGGCTTGAATCGCCGCGCCACGGCGCGGGCTACGACCTACACTCCCTGCGCGAGTACCAGCCGCTCGACGACGTGCGCCGCATTGACTGGAAGGCGACGGCGCGAGCGCGCCGCCTCATCGTCCGCGAGTTCAACGCCGAGGACGAGCGGCGCGTCCACGTCGCGCTCGACACTTTCGTGGAAACGAATGAGGGCGCGGCGCGCGAAAGAGCGGACGCCGCGGGCGAGCGCAACAAAGCAGGCGACGGCGCGGACGCCGCCGAGCGTTTCGAATTGGCGGTCGCGCGCGCCGCCTCGCTCGTCGCGCACTTCATAGAGGAGCGCGCCGAAGTTCGTCTCACCGCCGGCGACGAAGAGTCGCGCTACGGCGTCGGGCGCGAGCACCTCTACGAATGCCTGCGCCGCCTCGCCGTCGTCGCGCCGCGACCCGCCGCGGCCGACTCAAGCCGACGCCTCGACTTCTGGCAGCGCATCGCGCCCCACTCTTCCGACGGCGGCCACGTCATCCTCGTCACCACGGCCCCGCGCGGCACGATCCCGGCAGACCTCTGGCGCAAGTCGCACGTCATCTACCTCTGAGCCGAAGAGATTGATTGACGAAAAACCCGCCGCCTGATAAAACTCTTCCTCGAAAATCCTCCAACGCGTTATCACACCACAGGCAGGGAAGCGCCCCGCTCCCTCTGACAGGAATCTTTTTGCCATGAGAGTCCCGACCGGATTATTCCTGCTCCTCGTCCTGATGCTCCTGTGCTCTTCGCTCACGACCTGCAAGCGACGCCAGTCGCCGCCCGTGCTTGAGGCCGTCGACCCCATTGACCGGAGGGCTAACCTGCCGCCCGTCGCGCCCGTCAGCCGCGACCTCGACGAAATAAAGAAAGGCGGCACGCTGACCGTCCTCGCCCCCTACAACTCCACGACCTACTTCGTCTACCGCGGCGAGCCGTTCGGCTACGAGTACGAGCTGCTTCAGTCGTTCGCCAAAGAGCAAGGGCTTGAGTTGAAGATGGTCATCGTGACTGACCCAAAGAGCATCTATTCCATGCTCAACAGCGGCGAAGGCGATCTGGCCGCGGGCCGCCTCATACCGACGCCGGAGGATGAAGCGACGGTCTCCTTCACGCACGCGCTCTACCGGACGGAGCCTGCCCTCGTGCAGCAGGCCAAGCCGCCCGAGGCGGCAGGCAAGGGGACGCAGAAGGCTCTGCAACCCGGCCCCGCCGACGAGACGCCGGAGGTGGACATACAGGCTCGCCTCATCACGAAGCCGGGGCAGTTGGCGGGGCAGACGGTCACGGTGCCGGAGAAGTCGCCCTACCACAGGACGCTCGTCGAGCTGGCGGACGAAATCTCCGGCGACATACACGTCGTCGAGGTGGGCGGAAAGATTCAGGACGAGGCGCTGGCCCAGAAGGTCGCGCGCGGCGAAGTCCAGTTCACCGTCATGCAGGACAACCTCGCCGAGTTGAAGGAGGCCGAGTTCAAGAACCTGAAGGTGCGGCCCGTCATCGGTCGCTCGCAGAGCGTCACGTGGGCCGTGCGGAAAACCTCGCCCGACCTGCTCGGCAAGCTCAACGACTGGATCGAGCGGAAGCAGAACGGCACACTCTTCGACCGCCTCTATAAGAAGTATTTCGTCGACCGACGCAGCTACCTCGAACGTGTGGAGAGCGAGTATCTGACCTCGACGACGGGCAAGCTCTGCGAGTACGACGACCTTCTGAAGCAGCACGCCGGCGAACTCAACTGGGACTGGCGGCTGCTGGCGTCGCAGGCGTTTCAGGAGTCGCGCTTCAAGCCGGACGCGCACTCGTGGGCGGGCGCGGTCGGGCTGCTGCAACTGATGCCGGCGACCGCACGGCAGTACGGCGTGCGCAACCCCCTCGACCCGGAAGACAACGTGCAGGGGGCCGTGAAGTTCCTCGCGTGGCTGGATAAGTATTGGCTCGACCGCATCCCCGACGAAGGCGAGCGCATCAAGTTCATTCTGGCTTCTTACAACTGCGGCGCGGGCCACGTGGACGACGCGCAGCGCCTGGCCGAGAAGTACGGCGGCAACCCGCAGTCCTGGGAGGACGTTTCCTACTGGCTGCTGCAAGAGTCAACGCAGCAGTACGCCGCCGACCCCGTCGTGAAGTTCGGCTTCTGCCGCGGGCTTGAGCCGGTCAACTACGTCACGTTCATCCTCGAACGCTTCGGCCATTACAAGCAGTTCGTCGTCGGCTGGCGCGACCCCGCTCACTTCACTCGTGACCGCGCTCACTTCATGACCGGCAGCCTCGGCCCGCGAAAACTTTTTCGGTTGCCGGTGTCGAGGTCTTCCACATTAATCTTCGTCTCGCTGTCGGCGGACACTTCGACCGTGAATTGAATCTGCGGCACGCCCTTCGGGCGCGAGCCGAGACCCTTCATCGTGAACCAGCCGAGGCTTCGACACTCGCCGACCGTGTCGGCGTCGCCTTCGAGCAGGTGTATGCCGACGCTGTCCTGATTGTCCGTCGCGGTCGAGTAGACTTCCACGAAACTCGCAGGCAGCGCCGTCCCACGCGGCAGGAGTATCGAGGCCACGCCGCCCGCCGTCTCGATCCTCAAGGCCCGCGCCAGAACCGTCTGCCCGGCTCGAATCGGCGACCCGCAATACTCACACGTCTGCGGCGCTCCATCCATTTTGACTGCCGCGCCGCACGTTTCGCAGTGGACGATCAAGTCAGCCATTAGCCGTCGGCCTCCAAGAGAATAGGAACAGAATCAACCTCAAACTGCCGCGCCGGATGACATCAACGCGCCGCAGCACATTTGAGACCTGGCCGTTCAAATTCTTCTCCGCGGCTCAGAGAGAGCGAAAGGCTTTGCGCGCCGCCTCGACCGTCTTGTCGAGTAGCTCGTCTGTGTGTGCGACGCCGATGAAGGCGGCCTCGAACTGCGAGGGCGCAAGGTAGACGCCCGCGTCGAGCATCGCGTGGAAGAACTTGCCGTAAAC
>JALZHC010000657.1 GCA_030914105.1 Acidobacteriota bacterium | reverse complement strand
CCACCACATATAGCCGAGATAGGTGTTGATGAAGCCGTTGCCGTTGTGGACGTGGCAGGTGATGCACTGGCTCGAAGGGATCGACTTGGTGAACTTGTGTTCGAGCGGGTGGCCCGACTCGCCTTTCGGGATGTTCGGGTCGGGGTTGTCGGGTGCCGTGTAGCCGCGGTTTCCGAATTTAGCATACGGGCCGGAGTTGTAGACGGAGCGGTCGTTGGCGTAGACGACGTGGCAGGCCGCGCAGCCCGAAGTGCGGTAGTCGCCCGGCGCGTTGTTCGTGCCCATGAAGGACATGACGGGGTCGTTCAGTCGGACTTTTTGCGCGCCGAGGATGACGGGGTCAACTCTGGCCTGCGTGCCGTAGCCGCGGTTACTGAGACTCACGTCGGGCTGGCCGGGCACGTCCTGGCCGTTGGGGTTTCCGAGTTCCGACTTGGGGCCGCCGCCGCGCTCGAAGGGACGCCAGAAGGCGACGCTCAAGGGCTGGCCGATCTCGAAGCGCGGGAAGGGGAGGAGGAAGGGAATGATCCCTTTCTCGCGCGTCTCACGCTCGGTCGGCGGCGGGATGGTGCGCGCGATCTGCGGCTGGCCCGAAGGGCTGTAGCTCTCGCCGATGATGGCGTACTTGGTCGGCAAGCTTCCGTTGTTGTAGAGCGCCGTCGAGTAGACCTGCGGACTCTGGGTCATCGCGCTCTTCTGGACGCTCTTGATGTAAGAGTCGTGGCACTTGCCACACGATACTTGCGCGGTGCGCGGGTCGGAGGGGTTGACGAAGCGAATCCAGTCCCAGTTCTCGTTGTTGAGGAGCGTGAAGCTCTCTTCGGGGTTGGCCGAGCCGGGCCACTTCTCCGGATGGCGGGGCTTCGCCGTGTGCGCGTCGGCTTTGGTCGTCGCCGTTCCGTTGCCGCCGTGGCAGTCAACGCAGGAAGGGCCGTTGCGTATCTTCTCCTGATGCGGGTCGCCGACGCCCTTGTGACAGCTCACGCAGCCTTCGCTCGGCGCGGGCGGCTTGTCGTTCTCCTGTTGCACATCAACTTCAGCCGGCGTGCTGTCGCCTTCGTCGGCTGAGTCGGTCATGGCGGGCTGAGTCGTTTTAGTGACGACGCTCGCCGAGTGGACTGGGAAGAAGGAGAAGGCGGCGACGCCGAAGACGAGGAGCACGGCGAAGAGACTGATTAGCTGCTGGCGCTTCGTGCGTGGATGATTGCTGGCGGTCTTCATGTCGTGTGTCCGAAGGATGATTGACTGGTGAAGAGTGTTTGACTAAAAGACGACCTGAAAAGCGAAGGTCGGCGAGACGAGCGGGCGCGTGCTGCCTATCAGGCGCGCGTAGCCGCCCTGCGGGAAGAGCACGGCCGCGCCGGTGACGATGAAAAGGTTCTCGTTCTCGAACGGGCGGAACTTCGCGCCGACGCTCAGGTCTGTGCCGATGCCTCCGTTAATCCGCGGGTCGGACGCGATCTGGCGGAGCAGGCCGGCCTGCGCGAAACGCAGGTAAGAGAGGTTCGTCAGAACCTTCAGCTTCGGCGTGACGCGCAGGTCTGCGCCGAAGTTCCAGAGCAGTAGTCCGGGGTTGACGAAGTTCGCGCGGTTGTCGAACTTGTTGCGAAGGTCTGGCAGCAGGCTGAACTTGTTTTTCAGAAACCCGACGCGACCGCCCACGACCGTCTGCTGCTGCGTCCAGAACTGGAAAGGGCCGCCGGCGAAGTTCGGGTTGTCCTGAATCGTGTCGAAGCCCGTGGCCTTGTTGTCGTTCAGGTTTCGGTCGCCGGAGGCGTAGAAGAAAGAGGCGCGCCAGCGAACCCAGTCGCGGTCAAGCGAAGCCTCGAAGGCAGCCATCTGCGCGTTGACGCTTTGCGGGCGGGCGGCGAGGCGGTTGAAGTCGTCGTGGCCGAGCGCCCAGTAGAAGGCGTGCGAGACGTTGAGCTTGCCCCACTTGCCGTCGCCGTGGAAGCCCAGATAGGCGACGTTCAAAGTGTGCCGGTCGCCGGTCGAGCGCCCCTCGTCGTTGTTGAAGACGAAGTTGAAGAGCGCCGTGTAGCCACGCTTGCCGAAGTCCTGTCGGAACCAGTTGACGAGGAAGACATTTTGGTGGCGACGGTCGAAGCTGTGGAGCTGCGAGGTGATGTCGCGCTGGCGCATCGAGAAGTATGCGACGTTGTACTCGTCGCGGTTCGAGTTCAAAGTGCCGAAGAGACGCACGCCGAGCTGGTTGTCCTGAAAGAGGAAGCCGCGGAAGTCCGAGTTGAGGTTCTGCATCCCGACGCGCAACGAAAGGAAGTCGTAGTCGGGGCTGACGACCTTGATGCGCCGCTCGAAGAAAGCCTCTTCGACGGCGAGGCGCGGCTTGCCGTGGACGGAGCTGAAGGGGTTGAGCGTGTTGTTGGCGAGGAAGTTGAAGTTGGCGACCGTGGTGACGCGCACGGCCCAGGTCTTCGGCTGAAAGACCGTGTCCCCTTTGAACAGCTCCGCGCCCATGACGAAGTTCTGGTTGGTGAAGAACTGCTCGCGTCTTCCGTTCGCCGAGACGACGCGCGGGTTGAGTGTGCTCGCGCTCTGGAAGTTGAGGTTGAGGAAAGTGTGATTGCCGAAGACCGGGTAGTCGGCTTTCAGCACGTTCTGGTTGTAGGGGTCGAAGGTGCTGCCCACGACCCAGGGCGTCTCCTGCTTCGGCCTGTAGCGGTCGTAGCGCGGGAAGGGGAAGCGCCAGCGGTCGGGCATCGGGATGAACTCCTCGGTCGCTTCGTCCTTCGGCTCGACCGTCTTGCGGCCCGCGTGGCCGAGCGGCGTCCAGCCGGGCAAAGGGTACTGCAAGGGCTTCTGCTCATGCTTCGTCGAGCCGCCGCCCGCGCCCGACTTATCCGCGGCGGCTGGCGGCGTCTGACTCGCGGGCTTCTGCGAGGGCGTGGGCGAAGGCTGCGGCGTCGCCTGCGGCGCGGCGGGCCGCGTCGCACTGCTTGGCGTCTGGCCGAAGAAGAAGTTGAGCAGCGACTCGACGAGCGCCCCGGTCTGTTCGGACTTCGGGGGCGGCGCGTAGTCGTCGCACGCGCGGGCCGAGGGCAGCGCAGTGGTCTGGAGCAGCAGAAAGAGTGTGACGAAGAGCGCCGCACGCCGCCTTCGGCGGGCCGCGGAGCAGGATTGCTGGCTTGTCATTAGTAAATCCCTGATGGTTGTCAAAGGCCGTCGAACGATGACTGCGTTCTGAAGACTTCAGGGCCGCG
>JALZHC010000121.1 GCA_030914105.1 Acidobacteriota bacterium | reverse complement strand
GCAGGAGTGGCGCACGTCGATCAACCGCTTCGCCGAAGCGATGACGCTCTTCGCCGTCGCCTCGGCCGGTCTCTATCCGGCGCTGCACACCGGCCGTCCCTGGTACGACTACTGGCTCTTCCCGTACCCGAACACGATGGGTTTGTGGCCGCAGTTCCGCAGCCCGCTGATGTGGGACGTCTTCGCCGTCTCGACCTACGCGACGGTGTCGGCGATGTTCTGGTTAGTCGGGTTGATCCCGGATTTCGCGACGCTGCGTGACCGCGCCAAGAGCCGCGTCGCGCAGATCATCTTCGGCATGCTCTCGTTGGGCTGGCGCGGCTCGGCGCGCCACTGGGCGCGCTACGAGGTGGTCTACCTGCTGCTCGCCGGCATCTCGACGCCGCTCGTGCTCTCCGTGCACACCATCGTCAGCTTCGACTTCGCCATCGGCATCATTCCGGGCTGGCACACGCCGATCTTCCCGCCCTACTTCGTCGCGGGCGCCATCTACGCCGGCTTCGCAATGGTTCTGACGCTAATCATCCCTTTGCGGAAGTTTTACGGCCTCGAAGACTTCATCACCGACCGACACCTGAGAAACGCCGGGAAGGTCATGCTGGCGACGGGGCTTCTGGTCGCCTACGGCTACATGAGTGAGGCGTTCATCGCGTGGTACAGCGCGAACACCTACGAGCAGTTCATGATGATCAACCGCTTCGTCGGGCCTTACGCCTTTTACTACTGGTCGCTCATCACCTGCAACGTCATCGTGCCGCAGCTCCTCTGGATTCGGCGCGTGCGCCACAGCCACGTGATGCTCTTCGTCGTCGCCATGTTCGTTAACGTCGGCATGTGGCTCGAACGCTTCATCATCATCCCCATCAGCCTGCACCGAGACTTTCTCCCCTCGTCCTGGGGCATGTACGCGCCGACCATCTTCGACTTCACGATGTTCTTCGGCACCATCGGCTTCTTCTTCTTCCTGATGTTCCTCTTCATCCGCTTCCTGCCCGTCATCTCCATCTTCGAGATGCGGACGATGGTTCCGGAAGCGCAGATCAAGGAGGAGCAGGCATGAAGGGGAGACGGGGAGACGTGGGGACGGAGGGACTGTGTGACGTGGCGACGTGGCGAATCCGTCCCGGTGCGGCGACGCGGCGAGCGCGAGCGGGCCTGACGGCGACGGGTTTTAACCTCCCCGTCTCCCCGTCTCCCCGTCTCTCCGTCTCGCAGAGGGGAGGTGCGCCGTGGCTTTGAAGAGGAGGGTGAGGCAGCCCATCTACGGCCTGATGGCCGAGTTCGACAACCCTTCGGACGCGGTCGCGGCGGCGCGGCGCGTCCACGAGGAGGGCTACCGGAGAATTGACGCCTTCTCGCCCTACCCCGTCGAGGAGTTGTCCGAGGCCATCGGCGTCCACCGCACGCACATGCCGCTCATCGTCCTTCTGGGCGGCCTTTTGGGCGGCACGCTCGGCTTCCTGATGCAGGTCTACATCGAGGTCTTTGACTTCCCGATCAACGTCGGCGGCAAGCCCTACTACAGTTGGCCCGCGTTCATCCCCATCACGTTCGAGTGCACGGTTCTCGGCGCGGCGCTCTTCGCCGTCTTCGGCATGCTCGCGCTGAACGGACTGCCGGAGCCATATCACCCCGTCTTCAACGCGCCGAACTTCGCGCTCGCCTCGCGCGACCGCTTCTTTGTTCTGATTGAATCCCGCGACCCCAAGTTCGAGCGCGAGCGCACCGCCGAGTTCCTCCGAAGCCTCGGGCCGCTGGAGGTGACAGATGTGGAACACTGACTTCAGGACGGGGAGACGTGGGAACGTGGAGACGGGGAGACAAAAGCTCGCCGCCGTCGCGTCAGCCGCTGCATTAATCCGTCGCGCCGCACGCCTACGCGGCCCGCTCCACGTCTCTCCGTCTCCCCGTCTCCCCGTCTTCGGCTGCCTTCTGCTGTCTGCCGTCTGCCTCCTGTCCGCGGGCTGCCGCATGGACATGCAGGATCAGCCGAAGTACAAGAACTTCCGCGCGGGCGATGAGAAGTTTGCGGTGAACGGCGGGTCTGTGCGCCCGCTCGTCGAGGGCACGGTGCCGCGCCAGTTGGGCGGGCCGTACCGAGACCGCGAAGACTACCTCTACACGGGCAAGACCGCGGGCGGCGCGGGCGCTGTCGCGCAAGCGGGCGGCGCGGGCGCTGTCGTGCCGGGCGCGTCGGCGAGTTCTCCGATGGGCGCGGGCGCGGTCGGCAACGCGTCGGGCGGCGTGCCCGGCGCGCGCGAGGCGGCGGCCACGGGCGGCCCCGATGTCTTCCCCTTCGCGATTGACGAGGCGGCACTCCGCCGCGGGCGCGAACGCTTCCAAATCTACTGCATCGTCTGCCACGGCGCGACGGGCGAGGGCGACGGCATGGTCGTGCGCCGCGGCTACCAGAAGCCGCCCTCTTACTACGACGACCGACTCCAGGAGGGCACGACGCCCGCCGCACACTTCTTCGACGTGATCACGAACGGCTGGGGCGCGATGCCCTCTTACGCCGAGCAGATTCCGGCGGAAGACCGCTGGAAGATCATCGCCTACATCCGCGCGCTGCAACTGAGCCGCAAGCTCAAGCTGCCAGACCTCTCGCCGGAGGAGCAGCAGAAGGTTCTGAGCGGCGCGCAAGAGCGAGCAGGCGGAGAGGCAGGCGGCTCGGAGTTGCAGTCGCCGCAGCCGGGCGGCCAGCCGGCGCAGGTCGAGGGAAACCACTAGGACGGACGCAGGCGGGCGAGGGTAAAGATCAGGATGGACGCGACTCATACTCAGAGATACACGGCGCCCGAAGCGGTCGCGCGCTACCGCAGCCGCGCACTTCTGGCGGGCGCCGGCTTCCTCGTCACGGGCGTCGTGCTCGCCTTCGCGCTCGGCTCGGCGGCGGGCTACGGCGGACTCGTGCAGGTCTTCCGCTCGTACCTCGTCGGCTTCTTCTTCTGCACGGGCGTCGCCGTGGGGAGCCTCGCCTGGGTCGCGCTCGGACACATGACCGGCGGCGCGTGGGCCTTGACGAGCCGGCGTCTGTTCGAGGCCGCGACGCGCACGCTCCCGCTCTGCTTCATCTTATTCATCCCCGTCGTCATCTCGCTCTTCGTCCACGAGCACGGGGCGCACGGCCAACCGCTCTCGCTCTACGAGTGGTCGGACGCGGCGGTCGTGCACGGCGACGAGGCTTTGCAGCACAAAAGCCTTTACCTGAACATCCCCTTCTTCATCGCGCGCGGCGTCATCTACTTCGCCGTCTGGTTCTTCCTCGCGTGGCGACTCAACCGCTGGTCTGTCGAGCAAGACACGACCGCCGACCCGCGCGTCCGCCGCAAGATGCAGGATATCTCCGGCCTCGTCATCCTGCTCATCGGGCTGACGGCGACCTTCGCTGCCTTCGACTGGGGCATGTCACTTGAGCCGCATTGGTTCTCGACCATCTACGGCCTCATCGTGCTGTCCGGCTGGGGACTCTCCGCGCTCGCCTTCGTCATCACGGTCGCCACGCTCCTTCTGCACCACGAGCCGATGGAACACGTCTACCAGCCGCTGCACTTCCACGACTGGGGCAAGCTCCTTCTGACGATGGTGATGCTCTACGCCTACTTCGCCTTCTCGCAGTTCCTGATCATCTGGGCGGGAAACCTGCCCGAAGAGATTCCGTTCTACCTGCGGCGTCTGCGCGGAGGCTGGCAGGCGGTGGGACTCCTAGTCATCCTCTTCCACTTCGCCTTGCCCTTCGTGCTGCTCCTGTCGCGCGAGCGCAAGCGCGAGCCTGTACGCCTGCGCCGCGTGGCGCTGCTGATGCTCTTCATGCGCGTCTTCGACCTCGTCTTCCTCTTCGCCCCGTCGGTGCATCAGGGCGGCGAGGCCGTGTGGGGCGCGCGCGACCTCCTGACGAGCTTCATACCGATGTTCTCGATGGCTCTGGGCGTCGGCGGCATCTGGCTCTGGTACTACTTCGGGCAGTTGGCCGCGCACCCGCTGCTGCCGCTCGGCGCGCCGGATTTAGAGAAGGCGATTGCGGCGACCGAGCGCCATTGAAAGGCCGTGAATCGTGAATAGTAAATAGAAAAAGCACCGCGCGGCGTATGACTTACGACTTAGGCTGAGGGCGTTCAACGACTATTCACGATTTACGATTCACGATTCACGAGGGCTTATGGCTAGCGGCAGAAGAAGAAGAGACAGCATCCATGAGACGCCGGACGTGTCGTTCATCACGAACCCGGACGTGGCGCACGAGGAGTCGGACGTGGCCGTGAGGCCGCTGCTCTGGTTCGTCGGGGGCCTGACGGCCTTCACCATCGTCGTCTGCGTCGTGGTGCTTCTGATGTTCATGTACTTCCAGCGGCGCGAGGAGTCGCAGGAGCTTGAGGCGTCGCCGCTGGCACGCCAGGGCGCGGAGCGTCTGCCGCCGGAGCCGCGCCTCCAGCTCGCGCCCGGCTTCGGCGTGACGACCGACGACGGGCAGAAGCGCGACCTCTTTTATAAGCCGAACACGCAGCCCGTGCCGCAGCCGCAGTCTGAATATCTGCTGCTGCGCGACGAGTGGCGGCGCGAGCTTGAGGATTACGGCTGGGCCGACCAGAAGGCCGGCACGGTGCGCGTCCCCGTCGAGCAGGCCATGCAGCTCTACCTGCAACGCCAGCAGTCGAAGCAGCAGGGCGCGCCGCCCGCAAACGCGCAGCAGCCCGCGCCGGGAAGTCAAAAGTAAAAAGGCAAAAGTCAAAAGAAGTAATTTTGAAGAGGGGTTAAGGGTTTTGAGAGTTACGGCTTTTATCGGCGGACGGCGGCTGAGGCGCGGCAGGCCCGGTCGGCGTGTCTACGTCGTCGGCTTCCTGCTTTTCGCCTTCTGTCTTCTCGCCGCCGCCTCGGCGCGCGGGCAGTACGCGCAGCCGCCCGTGGGGCCTGTGCCGACGGGCAACTCCACCGAGGTCTTGAAGAAGGTCGGCATCGAGCAGAAGCTGAACAATCAAATCCCGCTCGACCTTCTGTTCCAGGACGAGACGGGGCGCGAGGTCAGGCTCGGCGAGTATTTCCGTAGCGGCAAGCCGGTCGTCCTCACGCTCGTCTATTACGAGTGCCCGATGCTCTGCAACCAGGTCTTGAACGGAGTGGTCGGCACGCTCCAGGCTTTGAGCTTCACGCCGGGGCGTGAGTTCGAGGTTGTCACCGTCAGCTTCGACCCGCGCGAGGGGCCGGAGCTTGCGGCGCGAAAGAAGGAGACCTACCTCAAGCGCTTCGGGCGCGCGGGCGCAGGGGAGGGCTGGCACTTCCTGACCGGCGACAAGGATTCCATCGACCGGCTCGCCCAGTCGGTCGGCTTCCATTACGTCTGGGACGACGAGTCGAAGCAGTTCGCGCACGCCTCGGCCATCATGGTGGCGACGCCCGAAGGGCGGCTCTCGCACTACTTCTACGGCATCGAGTATTCGCCGAAGGACTTGCGCCTGGCGCTCGTCGAGGCGTCGAAGGGCCAGATCGGCTCGCCCGTGGACGAGCTGATTCTCTACTGCTACCACTACGACCCTTCGACCGGCAAATTCGCGCCCGTCATGGCGGTCTTGCGCGCGGCGGGCGTGCTGACGGTCTTCGCCCTCGCGGCGCTCATCATCTTTTTGGTGAGGCGCACGCGCCGCAACGCCGAGCGTTGGGACGAGGAGATAAAAGTCGGCGGGGCCGTCTGAAGTTGAGGCGGAGTGTTTCCGAAGTCCGGCCTCCGGGCTTTCCGTGGCAGACTGGCCGGGGCGTGAGTTCTAAGCGTGAGGCGCAGCCGCCGAGCGCGACCGAGACCCGCAAGGGAGTTCTTTAGTGAGCCTGACTGGAGCCATGCTTTTAACGCAAGTCGGCGTGCCGCAGGTGAGCGTGCCTTTCTCGCCGGAGCAGGCCTCGACGTTCGCGCCGCACGTGGACGCGCTCTACGCCTACCTGCTGCTCATCACCATCTTCTTCTCGACGCTCATCACGCTGCTTCTGATCGTCTTCGCCGTCAAGTACCGCCGCCGCCAGCCCGACGAGGTGCCGCGCCCGCGCCACGGCTCGATGGTTCTGGAAGTCACCTGGACGGTCATCCCGCTCCTTATCACCATGACCATCTTCGTCTGGGGCGCATCCACCTACTTCAAAGCCTATCGCATCCCCCGCCAGGCGATGGAGGTCTACGTCGTCGGCAAGCAGTGGATGTGGAAGTTCCAGCACCAGACGGGCCAGCGCGAGATCAACGAGCTGCACGTGCCCGTCGGCGCGCGCGTGAAGCTGACGATGACGACCGAGGACGTGATCCACAGCCTCTACATCCCGGCCTTCCGCATCAAGCAGGATGTCGTGCCGGGTCGCTACACGCAGCTCTGGTTCGAGGCCACGAAGACCGGCAGCTTCTACCTCTTCTGCGCCGAGTACTGCGGCACGAACCACAGTGGGATGGGCGGCCACGTCATCGTCATGGAGCCGACGGCCTATCAGCAGTGGCTCGCGGGCGGCACGGGCGCGGAGTCGGCGGCCTCGCAGGGTCAGAAGCTCTTTCAGGAGCGCGGCTGCGCCTCTTGCCACCAGACAGACCCCGCCGGGCAGCAGGGGCGCGGCCCGACTCTGTACGGGCTGTTCGGCAAGCAGCAGGCGATTACAGGCGACGGCAACGTGACGGTTGACGAGTCGTACATACGCGAGTCAATCCTCGACCCGCAGGCGAAGCTCGCGGTCGGCTTCCAGCCGATCATGCCGACCTTCCGCGGACAGTTGAGCGAGGAGCAGATACTTCAGCTCATCGCCTACGTTCGCTCGCTCGGCCAGCCGGCGGGCGGCGAGTCGGGCACGGGCGGCAGTCAGGGCGGCGGAGGCACGACCACGGGGCCGACGACCGGCGGCGTCTCGCCCGTCTCGCAGCGCTCGAACCCGCTCGCGCCGACTTCGCCGCGGCAAGGAAACGCTTCGCCGCAACTCCCGCCGAGGCCGGGGCAGGGCGCGGCGAACGCGAACCAGCGGCAGTAAATTAGTTCAAGCATTCTTAGGGAAGATTTAATTATGAGCACACAGGCGATAGCGGGGCCGGGCGCGCACGAGTGGCGCAGCCGCTTCCCCACGGTCAACTACCTGAACGCCGACTACGGCATCAAGTCGTGGCTGCTGACGAAGGATCACAAGAGGATCGCGCTCCTCTACCTCGTCTCCGTCACCTTCTTCTTCCTCGTCGGCGGCGTCTACGCCGCGGCCATCCGCATCGAGTTGTTGACGCCGCAGAGCGACCTCGTGCAGTCGGACACCTACAACAAGCTCTTCACGCACCACGGGATCATGATGGTCTTCTTCTTCCTCATCCCCTCGATCCCGGCCACGCTCGGAAACTTCCTCGTGCCCATGATGATCGGCGCGAAAGACCTCGCCTTCCCGCGCATCAACCTGCTGAGCTGGTACATCTTCATGGCGGGCGGCATCCTGGCCTTCGCCGCGCTTCTCTTCGGCGGCGTGGACACGGGCTGGACGTTCTACGTCCCCTACTCGACCAACTTCTCGAACACCTACGTCGTGCTCGCCGGCCTCGGCATCTTCATCAACGGCTTTTCGTCCATCCTCACGGGCCTGAACTTCATCGTCACCACGCACACGATGCGCGCGCCCGGCATGACCTGGTTCCGCCTCCCGCTCTTCATCTGGTCTATGTACGCGACGAGCCTCATCATGATTCTCGGCACGCCGGTCATCGCCATCACGGTGCTCCTGGTCGCCCTGGAAAGACTCGCGCACGTCGGCATCTTCGACCCGGCCCTGGGCGGCGACCCCGTGCTCTTCCAGCACATGTTCTGGTTCTACTCGCACCCGGCCGTCTACATCATGATCCTGCCCTCGATGGCCGTCATCTCGGAGCTGGTCGCCACCCACACGCGCAAGCCCATCTTCGGCTACTCGTTCGTGGCCTTCTCCAGCTTGGCCATCGCGGTCTTCGGGTTCCTGGTCTGGGGGCACCACCTCTTCGTCTCCAGCCAGTCGGTCTACGCCGGGATGATCTTCTCGCTCATCTCGTTCGTCGTGGCCATCCCCTCGGCGGTCAAGGTCTTCAACTGGACGGCGACGATGTACAAGGGGTCGATCTCCTACGACGCGCCGATGCTCTACGCCCTCGCCTTCATCGGCCTCTTCGTCATCGGCGGGATGACGGGGCTCTTCCTG
>JALZHC010000656.1 GCA_030914105.1 Acidobacteriota bacterium | reverse complement strand
CCGCGCACAACACGCGCGCGGCCCCGCCAATCTCTTTCGACCTCATTGCCGTCATCTTCTCTCCGCCCGCAGGAGTTCACGAGCAAGCCTTCGAACGTCTCAACAGCGCTCCCTTTGTACATGAACGCGCGCCGCCGAGACAAGCGAAGACAGTACCGCGAGCGGGAGCCTCGCGGTACTGTACCTGGACTAAGGCTTGCTGTTCACCCTGTAGACGCGTCCCTTGTAGACGACGAGGACGCGCTCGCCGAGAGAGAAGAAGCGTGCGAGCTGCGGCTCGCGCTTGATGAGGTCGAAGTATTCGTCGCTGCCGAAGGCGAGCGTCGTTTCGGGGAGCCGGGCCTCGGCCTTGAACTCCGAGTCAACCCAGACGCCTTCGCGCAGGTAGAAGGTCTTATCGCCGACCTTCTGCGCGCCGGTCTCGACCCTCAGAACCTCGTCCTCGTCCGCGCCGTCAATGGTCACGGCGTTCTGCTGCGCGCGCGCGCGCTTGCTCTCCCTGACCGCCGCCTCGCCGGTCGTCGCCTGTGCGGCGGCCTTCGGCGGCGGCGCGGGCATGTCGCGCGCGGTGGCTGCGCCGCTGCCTCCGATGCCGCCCCTCCTGCCGCTGACGCTGGGGCGGCTCATCGGGAGGGCGCGCAGGTCGCCTTCGCTGCGGACGGTCACGCCCGCGCGCTCCGGCTCGACGGCGAGGTAAGAGGTGTAGGGCGTGACGATGCCGTAGCGTGTGCCGAGGTCAACGATCTCGTCGGTCAGCTCCTTCTGCTCGCCATTGGTGCGTATCTGCTCCATCAGCCAGCCGACGCGTCGCGTCGCCCAGAGGCGCGGCAGGAAGTCGTTGCTCTCCTCGGTCAGCGGGAAGTCAACGTCGTTGTAGGTGAAGGTGCGCGTAGCCGCGCCCGTGCGGCCCCGCAGGCGCAGCACGGCATTGCGCACGTCCGACGGGTTGCGGTAGCGGCCTATGAGCGTGACCTGCGTGCCGCGGAAGAGGTCTGGCATGTCGCGCGGGTAGATGAGGTCGGTCTCGACGCCGCCCAGGTCGAGCGCGAGGTCTGTCAGAACGGGGTGGTTGATCTTCGTGAAGAAGCTGGAGACTTTCACTTCCAGGTCTTCCTTCGGCTCGACGTACT
The DNA here is from genome assembly GCA_030914105.1 of Acidobacteriota bacterium. GTDB lineage: Bacteria > Acidobacteriota > Blastocatellia > Pyrinomonadales > Pyrinomonadaceae > QHXN01. The sequence goes on along the minus strand of JALZHC010000656.1, from coordinate 2,097 downwards.
CGGCCACTCCGCCGTTCTCCGCGGCGAGCTTGTCGAGCAGGGCCGTGTTCACGTCGTAGCCGACGCCGAAGGTGAAGAGACGCGTGCCGGGCACGCGCTCGCGGCGCGCGTCGGCGATGATGTGCTCGACGTTCGTCTCGCCCACGGTGGGCAGGCCGTCGGTGACGAAGACGAGCAGGCGCGGGCGTTCGTTGCGCTCGAACAGTTTCATCGCGGCCAGGAGCGCGCCGTCAATGTTTGTGCCGCCGACGGGGCGCAGCCCTTTGATGAAGTCCTCGCCTTTCGCCTTGCCCGCGGCGTCGGCCTGCACAAGCTCGGCGGACATCAGGTGCTCTTCGCCCGCGAAGTTGATGACGTTGAAGCGGTCTTCGGCGCGCAAGGAGCGCACGCCGAAGAGGAGTGCCGAGCGGGCCTTCTCCATCTTGCCTTCCTCGGCCATCGAGCCGGAGGTGTCGAGCACGAAGACGATATCCTTGGCCGCGTACTCGGCCTCGGCCAACTCATCTTTGGGCGAGACGGTCAGGAGGAAGTAGCCCTGCTTGCCCGGCTCGCGGTGGGTCAGCAAAGTCATGCCGAAGTCGGCGTCCGAGAGCGTGTAGAAGAGCTGGAAGTCCTGCGGCTCCGCGCCCGGCTTCGACTCGAAGGAGACGCGCGCCTCGTGCTCGCCCTTGCGAGAGACGTCGATCTCGTGGCTCGGCGAGTAGACGTTGCGCACGGCCTCGCGCCCCTCGATCTCGACGCGGCCCGAAACCAGCCCGATTGAAGGCACGTAGTTGCGGCCCGTGCCGAGCGGGTAGCGGTAAGAGACGGTTCCGCCCTCGGCCTTGAGGACTTGCGTGTAGGTCAGCTCTAACTTCTTGTCGGAGTGCGGCGGGATGGGGAAGATGCTGGCCTGGAAGAGGTCGCGGCCCGCGTATTCTAAGAGGCCGGGGTCGCGCATGCGCCGGACGATCTCGTCGTAGACGCGGCGCGCGTCGGCGCGCGAGCGCACCTCGCCGACCAAGCGCCGGTCGCCGTCCCAGATGGCGAATTCCGCGACCGAGGCCGATTCGGGGATGGGGAAGAAGTATGTGCCTTCGAGCGTCGAGTCGCTGTCGTTGCGGAAGACCTGCTCGACGTGCGTGGTCGCCACCTGCGCGTTGATGCGCGCGTCAATCGTGATTGACTTGACGGGCAGCGAGCGCGGGAGCGGCGCGCGCGGGCCGTCGGGGCAGCGCGTGCAGGGGCCGGGGACGATGACGCCCTGCGCGTCGGCGTTGGCCGTCAGCAGGGCCATCATCAGGACGCCGAAGAAGAGGCACAGCAAGTCTCTGAAGGTTCGCATCCGTTTCACTCCTCAAAAAGCTTTTCGCAGTTTCGGACTGGCCGGACGGACGAAATCGAAAGCCCGGCCTTCTGACCGTAGAACGACGCCCCGCGCCTTTCTTGCAGCCCGCGCTCGTGAAGGAACTAAAAGGGGGCCTCGGTGTCTAACATCATAAACAGTTGCCGGCAAACGGAGTTTGTTACGACGCGGCGTGTACAGTACCGCGAGCGGTAGCAAGCGGATTGTAGTTTCGGAGTGCGGGCGTCGCTTAGTATCGCTTACCCACTCGCTACCGCTCGCGGTACTGTAATCCTGCTTTAGAGGAGACTGCGATGCAGAACCCTTTTCAACCGAACCTGCGCAAGCCCTGGCTGCTGCTCTGCACGACGGCGCTCGTCACCTACTCGATCATGCCCGTCCGGCACGAAACCATCTTCTACTTCAACGCACCAAGCTCCGTCCTCGAAGCCTTGATGTTCCTACTCTCGTTCCCCTTAGGCGACGCCTTCATGTTCCTCTTCCACTCGGCGAGTCACGCCGTCATGGAGCGCTTCGTCTTCTGGGCGCTGGCGATGGGGCTGGGCTATGCGCAGTGGTTCCACATCTTCCCCGCACTGCTGCGCCGCCGGCAGACCGAGTCCGCAGCTTTGAACCTCTCCGCTCCACAGGGCGTTGCCCGCGCCGCGGCGAACCCGCTCGGCCTCGCCGCAGCCTCGCAGCAGCCCGCGCTCGAAACGTCGCGCCCGCCCGCCGCGCAGTTCGACGAGCGCGGCCTGACGCCGCTCGAAAGA
>JALZHC010000120.1:1158-8178 GCA_030914105.1 Acidobacteriota bacterium | reverse complement strand
CTACCCCGTGCGCCTGCCGCTCGACGTGATGCTCGTCTTCTCCGCGAACCCCGAAGACTACACGGCCCGCGGCAAGATCATCACGCCGCTTAAAGACCGCATCGGCGCGGAGGTCTCGACGCACTACCCGGCGGAGCTTCAGCTCGGCGTCGAGATCACAAAACAGGAAGCCTGGACTGAGCGCGAAGGGCTGGAAGCGACCCTCCGCTTCCCTGACTTCATACGCGAGCTGGTCGAGCAGATCGCTTTCGAGGCGCGCGACGACCAGCGGATTGATAAGCGCAGCGGCGTCTCGCAGCGCCTGCCGATAACCGTCACCGAGTCCGTCGTCTCGAACGCGGAGCGGCGCGCGCTCCTCACCGAAGAGGAAGAGATTGTGCCGCGCGTCTCGGACGTGTACGCGGCCATCCCTTCGATGACGGGCAAGATGGAGCTGGAGTACGAGGGCGAGCAGGTCGGCGCGTCGCGGATAGCCAGAGACCTCATCAAGCGCGCCGCCGGAGAAATCTTCGAGGGCTACTTCGTCGGCTTCGACTTCTCAAGCGTCGTCCGCTGGTTCGACTCCGGCAACAACCTCAAGCTCTCCGACACCGCTTCGTCGGACGAGTGCGTCGGCCTCCTCGAAGCCGTCCCCGACCTCATAGACAACGCCCTCGTCCCCTTCGACTTCAAGCGCGCCGACTTAGGGATGCTCGTCTCCGCCTGCGAGTTCGTCCTCGAAGGTCTCTACGCCGAGAACAAGATCAGCCGCAACGAAGAGGGCGGCTACACCGCCGCGACCAAAGCGCGCAAAGACCGCCGCGGGATGATTTATGACGACCTGACGGAGACGGGTCGTTACAGCTAGGAGGTGTGCTAATGGAATTAAGATTTACCGCCGTCTTCCGCAAGGTGCCGGAGGGCTATGTCGGCTTCGTTGAAGAACTGCCTGGCGCAAACACACAGGGCGCTACTCTCGAAGAAGTGCGGGCCAATCTGCAAGAGGCGGCAGAATCGCTCATCGAGGCGAACAGGGCATCCATTGAAGAGTTGATACAAGGCGGCGAGGTGGTGCGCGAGCCGCTGCGCGTCGCTGCGGCAGAGGTTACTTTAGATTCTTGAAAGTCGTTCGGCTTTTGCGGCCCAATCAGAGGCGGGCGAATAATTCGCCGGCAGACACCGGCAGACAAAGGTGTGGTTCTAGGAGCTGTTGAAAACTAATCGCCTACCCGCAACAGTTAGTGGCTAAATCTCCTGCGCTCCCCGTGATTGAGTCACACTTGCGGCATGAAACGAACCGACCTTATTCGTCATCTTGAGCGCCACGGTTGTAGATTTTTACGTGAAGGCGGCAGCCACACGATATATGTCAACCCATTATCCGGCAGAAAGTCGCAGATTCCGCGCCACAGAGAGTTAAACGAACTTCTCGCGCGCAAAATCTGCCGCGACCTGCAAGTGCCGGAGCCGGCGGGGAAGAAGTAATGAAGTTCATACGCTATTCAAGGTTCAAGGGCTTCGACGTGTCGGGCCTCTCTCTGGGCGACCTGATGGAGATGCTCCAGGACTCGCTTCTGGATTCGGGGTTTGACGATGACTACTACTGGACGCGGCAGCGGCGCGAGCCGGAGGATTCGCTCGACGCGCTGAGGCAGGCGCTGCTGCAAGCGTTGCTGGAGATGGGCGAGCTTTCCGAGCGCGACGTGGAAGAGATGCTCGCGGAGAATGGCGGGCAGTTCCGCGGCTCGCAGCTCGAAGAGTTGCTGAACCAGCTCATCGAGCGCCTCGTCGAGGAAGGTTATTTGAAGCTGCGTGAGGAGCCGGCGCGCTCCGACCGGCAGAGAGGGCGCGGGCAGCCCGGTCAGGGCGAGGTGGGCGAACCTCTGCCGCGCAACGTCAAGTTCGAGGTGACGGAGAAGGGCTTGGACTTCCTCGGCTACAAGACGCTCAGGAGCCTTCTGGGCAGCCTCGGAAAATCCTCGGTCGGGCGACACGACACGCCGCACCTCTCAACTGGCGTCGAGGCGGCGCAAGGCCCGAAGCCCTACGAGTTCGGCGACACCGTCAACCTCGACGTGAACACGACGCTGATGTCGGCCATCAAGCGCGAGGGGTTGGGCGTGCCCCTCAACCTCGAATATCGCGACCTGCACGTGCACCAGTGCGACTACCAATCCTCTTGCGCCACGGTCGTCATGCTCGACTGCTCGCACTCGATGATCCTCTACGGCGAAGACCGCTTCACGCCCGCCAAGAAGGTCGCGCTCGCGCTCGCGCACCTGATACGCACGCAGTATCCCGGCGACTCCCTGAAGGTCGTCCTCTTCCACGACGACGCGGAAGAGTTGCCGCTCGCGCGCCTCGCCGCCACACGCGTCGGCCCGTATCACACGAACACCGCCGAGGGTTTGAAACTCGCGCGGAGGCTGCTACAGGCGCAGCGCAAGGAGATGAAGCAGATCGTGATGGTGACGGACGGAAAGCCGACCGCCTGCTTCCTCGAAGGGCGCGAGCAGGTGTCGGGCGCGAGCGGTCGCTCGGCGTGGGGGCGCGGCGAGTTTCAGGGCGGGCGACGCCTCTACAAGAACTCGATGGGCGGCGACCCCGTCGTGATGGAGGCCACGTTCCGAGAGGTGCAGGCGTGCCGCAAAGCGGGCGTGATGATTAACACCTTCATGCTCGCCTCGGACTACTACCTGGTCGAGTTCGTCAAGCAGATGACGCAGATGACATCGGGCAAAGCCTACTTCGCCACGCCCGGCAACCTCACCCAGTTCGTCCTGATAGACTTCCTCCGCCGCAAGAAGAGTCGCGTCAAGTAGCACCGGGCCTTCGCGGTTTTCGCTGGAGCTGTCAATGGACACCTGGAGGTGTATGAAACCATGCGGGGCAGTAGGAGACTGACGCTACGCACACTTATGGGGAGAGAATAATGGCACGTCGGGCATTTTTAGGCGTCTATACTCCAGAGCAGTCGCCGCCACGCTGTCGCTATCAAGGCTTAGACTTCCTCTTCGGAGACTCTTCCCTCTCCTTCTGTCCGGCGTCCCGGAGGCAGGTATCAGCTAACGCAAGCAGCATGTTAGAGCGCAGCGATCTGTCGGCAATGTTATTGGCTTGGGACACGGCGGTGTCGAAGTCATTCTTCCCCAGTTCACGGAACACGGTCTCAGGGCTGAAGTCGGGCGTCTGAAACGTTGCGTACCTGGCGAAGTTCTTCCCCTCGATTCGCCTGACGAGCGACTGCCGGGAAAATTCCGGCGCATCGATGCGGTTGATTGACGCAATGGCACTACTCAGGACTGATAGCGACTGCGCCGGATCGATCTTCGCGTAGAGGTATGCGACGGCTAGCAGAGCGCGCGCCGTCACGGCTGTGTCCGGCGCTTTTTCGGCGGCGGCGAGTGTTTCGTCGAGGAGTTCTCTGACCTGAGCTTGAGACTCAACTTTACCAGACATCTCTTTCGCGATCTCCGCGTACAGGTATGTGCGCTGGTCCAACTCTTCGATCTTGGAGGCCAGACTCCTGGCCTCGTCAAACCGCCTCTCTTTAGCGGCGCTCTGCGCCCGCGTGAAATAGACCCAGTTCCGGACCTGCTGGCGGACGTTCGGGTCGGAGATATTTTCCACGGCGGCGAGCAGGGGCTTCAACTCCTCGGACTCCGGGGCGCGCAGGACGGCCGAGGCGATGATCTGGTCGCGCCTGTCCGGGTTGCGCTCCTTCGACGCGGCATCAACCTGCTCGTCGAAGCTCACCGTGGCGGCCCCAGCGGTGTCCTGGTTGCTGACGCCGTTCGTCACGTCCCTTTGCGAGTCCTGCGTCAGCAGCCCGTAGAGGCCGGTGCGCGCCTGTGCCACCGCATCCGCCAGGTCGGGCGTGGATTGCTGCACCTGCGGCTCCAGCCGCGTCAGGGCCATCCAGAGTTGCCCGTTGCCGGAGATGCCGCTGAAGCTCTCTTCATTAGACTGACCTTCAATCGCCCGCTGTGCGCGCGCCAGCAGCACTTGGAGGAATGAACGCTGTAGTGACCTGTTACGGACGAAGCCGGCGGGCGCGGCGTAGCTCGCCGTCACCGGCATGTCGCCCGCCGTCCTGGCGTTGCCGAAGGGGTAGACCGACAGGTAAAGGAATTCGCTGAGCGGCCTCGTGCTGTAGGCGGCGAGGGCCTCGCGGTAGAACTGATCCGCGGCGGCCTGGTTGACCCCCGCGAACAAGTAGAGGAACTTCGCCAGCTGGACGCTGCCCGGGTAGCGCAGACTCAATCTGGCGTAAGCGGTGGCGGTCTCCGCATCGGAAGTCAGGAGGGTGGCGGCGAGGTCGAGCAGCTTCGCCGCCGTTCTGATATCGCGCTGCGGGTTCTGCGTGGCTGCCGCCTCGGCGTCTTCGCTCTCCTGTTTGAGCATCTGCTCCGTCAATTTCTTTGCCCACGAGGGGTCGCGTTTGGCGACGGCGTTGATGACCACGTAGCGCTGATCCGGAGTATTGACGAGCAACGCCAGCCCGTCCCTCTTCGGCTCGTCTCCTTTCTCCTTGAAGTTGGCGGCGGCCAATTCAAAAGCTTCGGTGAAGGCCGCGCGCGCCCTCTCCTGCCGGTAAACCCAGAGCAGATCTGCGGCGCGAATAAGAACGGCGATACGCTTCACCTGGTCATCGATGAGCTTCGACGCCTCGACCTGTTGCTGTACCAAAGCCAGCGCGGTGTCGCGACTGCAAGACGAGTTCGCGCCTGCGGGCGTGGCTCTGACCTGAGCAAACGCGGACTTGTCCGGCGTGACTGCGAACGAGCATAGAAGGGATAAAATCAGGCACCCGCGCAAGGCTTTAAAAGTTGGCGGCCGACGCGTGTGGGGCGCGCGCGCCAGACGGCGATGAGATTTAAGCATTTCTCCAGACTCTCCTTGTTCCGTATCACTCAAAAAGCGTGAGGCCGGGGAGCGCGCTGCCCTCCCGGCAGCCACGTCATATTAAACGCCCGGCCACCGGGCCGGTTCCCGAAGCGCGACCGTTGCCGCGCCCTTCAGTTGTCATCAACGCGCCGCACGCCGCCCCAGAGATTAATGGGACTCCGAACGGCTGGTAGCCGGGACGCTCGCCCCACCATCGCCCGTAGTTAACCCGGGTAGCTTGACGCCGAAATATGCCTCGACCTCCGGCCGCAAACGCTCCCCATACGCCCCCACCCAATTCTTCTGCACCCGGCCATCGGGCGAGATGATTATCGTTTGCGGTGTACTCTCCAGTCCGAGCGCGCGAACAGTATCGGAAGTCGGATTCTTGTAGACGGGGAAGGTGAAGTGATTACCCGCCACGTACTCATCCAGATTCTTCTCATCCAGTGAAAGCCCGATGAAGCGAAAAGACTCCCCCTGCTGGCTCGTCAGCATTTTGAGGTTCGGCATGTTTCGCTCGCACCATTGACAGGCCGGCGACAGAACGTAGAGCACGGTTGGCTTCCCGCCGTCAGTAAAAGAGATGCTCTGCTGCTTGCCGGACAGGTCACTCACGATAATGGGCTGCACCGTCGTACCCTCGATGAGTTCGGACGGTCTTGCCCTTATTGCCAAAGCATTTTTCAAGCCAGCCACGGACCACCCCAGATACACGTTGAGCATCAAGGAGGCCAGCAGTAGCGTCAGCAGAACTATATCCGCCTTCTTCGTCGAGCGGACACTGTCTTGATGTGTTGGGAGGTTAACGCTCATCGGTTACTCATGTGGCCAGAGCGCGCCGCACACGCGGAGGGCCGCCCGTCGCTTTAAATCAGAGTACCTTATCCAGCAAGAAAGATTGCGGGTGAGCAAGAGGGGGAACTTACTCCATCTAAACAGCGCCGTGGGTCCCGCTCGCAACTCCGAGTGTGAGAAGCGCATGAGGAACGCCACATCCCCCTGCCGGGGCAGGGGGATGTGGCCCCGGTACACACTCCCTACTCTCCAACAGACACTGCTATTTACATTCGGGGGCGTCCACCCAGATGCCGCCGCCGCTGCCGTTGTTCATGCAGCGCTGGCCGGGGCGGCAGGCCCCTTCGGAATACTTCTGCCCGGCGTATACGCAGGTAACGCCATCTCCTCCCCCGTCCAGTAACGGCGCGATATCGGCATGAGTGGGGGTGGGCGCGAAAGCCCCGTAGGCAACGAAAGCCAGGGCGCATGAAGTAACAGCGATCAACCTTATGGAGGTGAGTTTTCGTCGAAGGCTCATCTTGGGCTCCTTTGTCAGTGTTAGGGCTGATGCGGGTTGGTTTGTAATGAGCCGGCAGTTTTCAATCTGCCTGACTACATCCGGAGTTGTTTGTCGAAGCTAAGGTGACGACGAGAATTATTCTAACCGGTAAAACTGTCTAATGGTTGATAGATGAGGCGGCCTAGATGAATAAGCCACTCTTGTTAAAGCGAGCGAACATTATCCCAGCATCGGCCTTGTGTCAACAACTTTTTCGCAACGGTGAGCGAGGCCACGATGAGGCGCTGCCGACCTCGCTGGAGTGACGGCCCTGCCGACCTAACCGGACTTAGTCAAAGCACGCCCGGCAACCTCACCCAGTTCGTCCTGATAGACTTCCTCCGCCGCAAGAAGAGTCGCGTCAAGTAGCACCGGGCCTTTGCCGCTAACGCGGCAATATTACTGAATGCTTCAATATTACTGGCTGCTTCCTCGTCGCCGGTGCCCTCTACGTTGGTGCGAAGTTGCGAATGATGGAGCGCGTGTCTGGGTCGAGGCCGTCGGAGGCACCGGGCGCGGTTAGCGAGCTCAGCGAAGCGGCGAGTTTGGCGAGCGAGGCTGAGTCCGCGGCCTCGTCCTTGACGACGAAGTGCATGTAGGCCGCGCTCGTGCCGGGCGCGAGCGTGAGTCGCCAGCCGAACATGTATCGCGGCAGCGGACTCAGGTAGCGCTCGACGGTCTCGAAGACGACTTGCGAGGCCGCGCCGGTGTCGCCCGTGCCGCCGAAGACGAACGCGAGCGGCGGGGCGAGTGCGTTGCCGTCGCAGACGATCCAGCGGTCAGCCGTGCCCGCGGGCGTGCCGCCGCTCGACGTG
>JALZHC010000120.1:0-1148 GCA_030914105.1 Acidobacteriota bacterium | reverse complement strand
ACTCAAGCGGGGTGTCGCCGGGGTTCGACAGAATCTCCAGGTACCTCAGCCAGCTCGCGCCCGGCGGCGAGAAGACGCGCCGCTCCACCATCGCCCCGGCCATCGTCACCGGATACATCTCCAGCCGCGCGCCGTCTTCGAGAAGGTGCGCCGCGGCGAACCTGGGATAAGGCATCCCGTTGACGCTGAGAACCTGGTCGTTCGGGGTGCGGTATTCAACACGTCGCCGCAGTTGCAGCGCGAGCGCCTCGACGATCTTGAAGGGGTTGCGGGTCGTGGGAAGCTGAACGGCCCCGACGCGCCCGCGCCGAAGATCGAGTCGGAGGGCGCTGCCCGACGACAGGAGGCCGGTGGCCCCGGCCCTCTGGACGCCTGCGTCGCCCGCGCCGAGCAGGGCGAAGACGGCGCCGGGCTGCACGTCGCGCAGGACGAAGCGACCGCTCGTGTTCGTCGTTACGTTACGCTGCACGGAGCCGTAGAGTCCGGTGAAGAAGAGACTGAACTGCACGTTCGAGAGGGGCGTCACGCCGTCCGATTCAGTGACCTGTCCATAGACGACCCCGGACGCGCCCGCGTCCGGCAAGGTCAGGTGCAAAGTCTCGCCGGGGTTGATCTGCCCGCCGACCGAAGCGAGCAGCGGCGAGTCCTGCGCCGCGCTGAAAAGACCCGGCGCCATGACCGACAGCCTGTAGACGCCGTCCTTCAGACGGGCGTACTGCGAGTTGTCCGGGTCTGCGTCGAGGAAGAGCGACAAGCTGCCCGCGGTGGCGGGCGCAGCCGGCGCGACCTCAAGCGTCGGCGGCGTCGGCAGCGTGATGAGAACGTCCTGCTGCGGCGACGACAGCTCGCCCGTATACTCGTACTCGTTCTCGTTGTAGACCATGACGTGGATGTTGAAGCTGCCGTAGGGCACGGCCTTGAAGGTGTAGCGGCCATCTCTGTCCACGGAGCTATAGTCGGGGTTGTCGCTGCCGCTCGGCAGTCGCAGGCCGAGGCGCGCGCCTGTCTGGGGCTGGCCGTCCGCGTTGACGACGAGCACGTCCAGCCGCCCGAGTTGCGGCAGCGTCAACGCTGCCGAAGTCGTGGTCGTGCCTTCCGGCAGCGCGACCTTCCCGTCCGCCTTCACTACAAGTCCGCTGTCCCCGAAC
>JALZHC010000655.1 GCA_030914105.1 Acidobacteriota bacterium | reverse complement strand
GCTCCGACCTGCGCAACATCGCCATCGTGGCCCACGTCGACCACGGCAAGACCACCCTGGTCGACGCCATGCTGCGCCAGTCCGGGGTGTTCCGGGCCAACCAGCAGGTGGTCGACCGGGTGCTGGACTCGATGGACCTGGAGCGGGAGAAGGGCATCACCATCCTGGCCAAGCAGACCGCCGTCTTCTTCGGCGGGGTCAGGATCAACGTGGTCGACACCCCCGGGCACGCCGACTTCGGCGGCGAGGTGGAGCGGACCCTGCGCATGGTCGACGCCGTGCTGCTGCTGGTCGACGCCAGCGAGGGGCCGCTGCCCCAGACCCGCTACGTGCTCGGCAAGGCGCTGGCGCGGCGGCTGCCGGTGGTGGTCTGCGTCAACAAGGTCGACCGGGCCGACGCCCGCCCGGCCGAGGTCGTCCACGAGGTCGAGGAGCTGTTCCTGGACCTGGACGCCGACGAGGACCAGATCGCCTTCCCCATCCTGTACGCCAACGCCCGCGCCGGCCAGGCCGGCCACCGGCCCGACCGGCTGGCCGGCGACCTGGCCCCGCTGCTGGAGACGATCGTCGCCACCACCCCGCCGCCCTCCTACGACCCCGGGCACCCGCTCCAGTTCCTGGTCACCAACCTGGACGCCGACCCCTATGTCGGCCGGCTGGCCGTGGGGCGGCTGTGGCAGGGCGAGGTGCGGCTGGGGGACCGGGTCGGGGTGGCCAAGCGCGACGGCAGCCTGGCCCTGGCCAAGGTGACCAAGATCGCCGGGGCCATCGGCCTGTCCCGCTCGGATCTCGACGTCGCCGGGCCGGGGGAGATCGTGGCCATCGCCGGGCTGGGCGACGTGACCGTCGGCGAGACCGTCACCGACCCCGACGACCCCCGGCCCCTCCCGGTGGTCTCGATCGACGAGCCGAGCATCTCGATGCGGTTCGGGGTCAACACCTCGCCGTTCGCCGGCAACGACGGCACCTACCTGACCAGCCGGCACCTCAAGGAGCGCCTCGACCGCGAGGTCCTCGGCAACGTCGCCATCCGCGTCGAGGCGACCGACTCGCCCGACCAGTTCAAGGTCTCGGGCCGGGGCGAGCTCCAGCTCTCGATCCTCATCGAGATGATGCGGCGCGAGGGCTACGAGCTCCAGGTCTCGAAGCCGGAGGTCATCACGCGCGAGGTCAATGGGAAGACCGTGGAGCCGATTGAGCTGGTCGTGATTGACTGCCCCGAAGAGTTCATCGGCGTCGTCACGGAGGCGATGGGCCGGCGCAAGGGTCAGATGACGAAGATGGTCAACCACGGCACGGGGCGCGTGCGCCTTGAGTTCGAGACGCCGTCGCGCGGACTCATCGGCTTCCGCGGCGAGTTCCTGACGGAGACGAAGGGGACGGGTCTTTTGAACACAATCTTTCTGCGCTGGGGCGAGTGGCTGGGGCCGATGCGTGGTCGCTCGACCGGCTCACTCGTCGCCGACCGTGCGGGCGAGGCGACCACCTACGCCATCTACAACCTGCAAGAGCGCGGCACGATGTTCGTGCGACCGAACACGCGTGTTTACGAGGGCATGGTCGTCGGCGAGAACGCGCGCTCGGTCGACCTCGACGTGAACATCGTCCGCGAGAAGAAGCTGACGAACATGCGCGCCTCGACCGCCGACGAAGCGATGCGCCTCGTCCCCGTCAAGGACTTGTCGCTCGAACAGTCGCTCGAATTCATCGCCGACGACGAGCTGGTTGAGGTCACTCCGAAGTCAATACGGCTTCGCAAGCGCGTGCTGCGCGCAAACGAGCGCCCGCGCAGGAAAGAGGCGTGAGGATTGATTCATTGATTCATCGGCTCATTGATTCATCGAGGAATGGCCTGGCCTTCATTGAATCAATGAATCAATGAATCAATGAATCAATCCTTTAATTCCGCAATCGCTTGACAGCCGCCGAGCGGGCGGCGTACTTTGCGCGTGAAAATCCTGAGACAGTTTTGAGGGTGAAGCGTTGTGAACGACAGGGTCTGCTGGAACTGTGGTCATCTGCACGAGTACCACACTATCGCGGGCGGGTGCTCTTTCGCGCGCGAGGGCGGCGAGCGCTGCGACTGCCCGCGCTACGAGGACAGCGAGTACTACGGCGAGCAGCGCAAGCGCGACACGTACACGCTCTCCGACCGGCGCCGACTGAACCTGCGGCGAGTCGGCCATTAGCTCTGCGCGCGACGACGCGCCGCTACCCTTCCTTATCCCTCCGCGCTCACCTTCATCACTCCGCGCTCACCTTCGTCATTCCTCTGCGCCGTCGGGCGGTTCGTCTTCGGCGTCGTCTTCGTCTTGGGCGTCGTCTTTATCGTCTTCGGGGCTGTAGATTTCATAGCCCGTGGCGTCGTCGTCGTAGTAGCCGCCCGGCGCGCGCGCGGGGCGCGACTCGCTCGCGGGTTTTGTTGTATCATCTCGCCGCTCGTTCACCTTTAAGTCTCCCGAAAACTCTTCGACGTGCCGACCAGCTTTACGCCGCCGCTTGTTCGCGGCGCTCGATTATAACGCCGCCGGGTCGCGCGTGCGCGCCGAGGCGTCCGCGCCGCGCCGCGGCAAGCCTGACCGAGAGAAACCTGAGATGAGAGGACACAGCTTCCCCCGCACCGCCGCTTCGTGCGCGCTTCTGGCCGCGCTGCTCTTCGCGCAAACGTCGGCGCAGCAGCCGCGCGCGACGCCGCCGCCGCAGGGCACGCAGACGCCCGCGCAGCAACAGCAGACGACCGAGGCGCAAGGCCGGCAGACGACGGCACAGCAGCAGACGCCCGCGCAGAAGTTCGAGCTGACGGTTGACAGCATCATGCGCGGGCCTGACCTCGTGGGCTACCAGCCGACGGGCGTCTACTGGTCGCAGGATAGTCGGCGCGTCTACTTCCGTTGGAAGCGCGCGGGCGAGCCGCGCCTGAAAGAGCCGAGCCTCTACGTCGTGGACGCCGACGGCACGGGCCTTCGCAAACTCACCGACGAAGAAGCGCGGCAAGCGCCGCCCGCCGCGGGCGAGCTTTCAAAGGATAAGACTTTGACGGTCTTCACCGAAGACGGCGACCTCTTTCTCTACGACCACGCGAAGGGCGAGCGTCGTCAGTTGACGCGCACCGTGGACGCGGAGACGAACGCGCACTTCACGCGCGACCAGCGCCACGTCTACTTCACGCGCCAGTCGAACCTCTACGTCTTGTCGCTCGACGGCGGCTCGCTCGAACAGTTGACGGACATCAGAGTCGG
>JALZHC010000654.1 GCA_030914105.1 Acidobacteriota bacterium | reverse complement strand
CCGGCCCGACTCACATCGTAAGTCGAGGCGGCGGGCGCAGCCCGCCTCTAAACATGAAGGGCAGACCTGGTGGGCAAAAGGGGAAAGGGGAAAGGGGAAAGGGAAAGGGCCGACGCGAACGGCTTACCTTTACCCTTTCCCCTACGGCTGACCTTTCCCCTTCCCCTTTGCCCTTTCCCCTTCGGCTCTTAGATGTCGAAGTACATGCCGAACTCAAACGGGTGCGGGCGCATGCGCAGCGGCTGAATCTCTTTCTCCCGCTTGTAAGTTATCCAGCGCTCGATCAACTGCGGGCTGAACACGTCGCCCTTCAGCAGAAACTCGTGGTCGGCCTCCAGCGCGCTCAAAGACTCGTCCAAAGAGCCGGGCAAGCTCGGCACATTCTTTAGTTCTTCCGGCGCAAGATCGTAGATGTCTTTGTCCAACGGCTCGCCCGGATCAATCCGGTTCTGGATGCCGTCAAGTCCAGCCATCACCATCGCCGAGAAAGCAAGGTAGGGATTGCACGAAGGGTCTGGCGGACGAAACTCCAGACGCTTCAGCTTCGGGTTCGTCGAGAACATCGGGATGCGAATGGCTGCCGAGCGATTGCGGGCAGAGTAAGCCAGATTTACCGGCGCTTCAAAGCCGGGAACCAGACGTTTGTAGCTGTTGGTCGTCGGAGCGGCAAAGGCAACGATTGAGGCCGCGTGCTTGAGTAAGCCACCGATGTAGAAGCGAGCCATGTCAGAGAGTCCGGCGTAGCCGTCTCCGGCGAAGAGCGGCTTCTCGTCCTTCCAGAGCGATTGGTGGCAGTGCATCCCGGAGCCGTTGTCGCCGTAGAGCGGCTTCGGCATGAAGGTCGCGCCCTTGCCGTGGCGGCGCGCGACGTTGCGGACGGTGTACTTGAAGAGTTGCAGATTGTCGGCAGTTCCGAGGAGTGTGGAGTAACGGAAGTCAATTTCGCACTGACCGGCGGTGGCGACCTCGTGGTGGTGGCACTCGACCGTGATGCCGGCCTTCTTCAGCTCGCCGGCGACCTCGCTGCGGAAGTCTTGCAGTGTGTCGAGCGGTGGCAGCGGTACGTAGCCCTCCTTGTTGCGTATGTGGTAGCCGAGGTTTGAATTGCCGTTCTGGCCGTTCGTGTTCCAGATGGCTTCGGGGTTGTCGAGCGAGAAGCCCGCGGCGTTCGGCTCGTTGGAGAAGCGCACGTCGTCGAAGACGAAGAACTCTGCTTCGGGGCCGAAGTATGCCGTGTCGGCCAGCCCCGTGAACTTGAGGTAGCTCTCGGCGCGACGCGCGACGCCGCGCGGGTCGAGCCAGTAGCCCTCCTTCGTGATCGGGTCAACCACGTCGGCGACGAGACACAGGGTCTTCTCGACCATGAAGGGGTCAATCCAGAAGCGGTAGGCGTCGGGCACGAGCAGCATGTCGGACTCGTGAATCGAGGCCCAGCCGCGAAGGCTTGAGCCGTCGAAGCCGAAGCCCTCCTCGAAAGATTTTTCCGAAAGCTCCTCGATGGGGAACGTCAGGTGGTGCCACGCGCCGACCAGGTCTGTGAAGCGGACGTTGACGTAGGCCGCCTTCTCCTCGTCGGCAAACTTGAGAACACTTTTCAGGCTCATTTCAGTTTTCCTCAGTCAAAAGGTTTGGGTTAACGTCGTGTGGGGCGGCGACTCGCCGCGCGCCCCGCTCAGAAGCGATTTTGAGAAGCCCCGACAGGGCCGTTGCCGCCTACTCCTTCAGACGGCTTTCAAGAGGCGTCGGCGGACGCGAGGCTCTGCCCCGGCGCGACCGTCCCGACGCCGCCGGCCGGACGTGCGGCGGCGGCGGACTGCGTGACGGGCGTGTGCAGATGAAACTCCGGGTAGGCGAGGACGCCGACCTCCGCGAGGTCAAGACCTTCCATTTCGACCTCCGCCGAGACGCGGTTGCCGACGACGAGGCCGACCAGCTTGAAGAAGGCGTAGAACGCGACGAAGGCGAAGGCGAAGCAGACGAGTGCGCCGACGGCCTCCGCGCCGAGCTGTTTGAAGCCGCCGCCGTAGAAGAGTCCGCGCACGGTGCCCGGCACGCCGTTCAGGCCGTCGCCGTAAACTCCGTCGGCGAACAGACCCAGAGAGAGCACGCCCCACGCGCCATTGACGCCGTGGACGCTGATTGCGCCGACGGGGTCGTCAATCTTCAGCCGACGCTCGACGAAGACGGCGCTCGCGATGAGCAAAGCGCCCGCGACGAGTCCGATGACGACCGCGCCCGTGCTGTTGACGTAGGCGCACGGAGCCGTGACGGCGACGAGTCCGGCCAGCATCCCGTTCGCCATGAAGCTCAGGTCAGGCTTCGAGAGCCAGATCATCGAGACGACCATCGCGGAGACCGCGCCGGCGGCAGAGGCGAGCATCGTGTTGACGGCGACCACGGAGACGCGCAGGTCTGTGCCGGCAAGCGTCGAGCCGGCGTTGAAGCCGAACCAGCCGAAGGCGAGGACGAGCACGCCCAAGATAGCCATCGGCATGTGGTGGCCCGGCAGAGCGTTCGGCCTCCCGTCCTTCGTGAACTTGCCGAGTCGCGGCCCTAAGACCCACGCGCCCGCGAGCGCCGCCACGCCGCCGACCATGTGCACGACCGAAGAGCCTGCGAAGTCAACGTGCCCGTGGCCGAGTCCGAACTGTGTGCCGAGCTGCGAGAGCCACCCGCCGCCCCAAACCCAGTTGCCGAAGAGCGGGTAGACGAGCATGGACATGAACAGGCAGTAGAGCGTGAACGACGCCCACTTCCAACGCTCGGCCAGAGCGCCCGTCGGAATCGTCACCGCCGTGTCCATGAAGACCATCGCGAAGATGAAGAGGGCGAACGCGCCCACGTCGTAAGTGTCGCCGCCGAGGAAGAAGCCTTTCATGCCGAACAGTCCGAGCGTGTGTCCGGCGACCCTGATGCTGAACTCCGAGTTGAGCGGCGCCGTTCCCCCGAAGGCCGCGACCGCTCCGACGCCGCCCATCATCAAAGCGTAGCCGCAGACCCAGAAGCCGAGCACCCCAAGCCCGTAGCACATCAGGTTCATCGCCATCGTGTGGGCCGCGTTTTTGGCGCGCGTGAACCCGGTCTCGGCCAGAGCGAAGCCCGCCTGCATGAACATGACGAGGAAGGCCGCGACCAAAGCCCAGACGAAGTTGACGGCAATCTTCGTGTGGCCCAGCTCAGCCGCGACCTCTTGCAGCGTCGGGTCGCCGCTCGCCTTCGCGGTCACGTCCGCGGCCCCGC
>JALZHC010000119.1 GCA_030914105.1 Acidobacteriota bacterium | reverse complement strand
TCCAGGTCTTCCATGACCTGATCGGAAATCTTCTTCACTTGACGACCGGCGAGCACCCCCGCTTTGATGCCCTCTTTAGCAAGAAACTTCCAGGAACTTGCGAGCACCAAGCCGGACGCGACGCCAAGCAGATAGGTCGATTTTTTCATGCCTTTAATCAACTCCTGAAGCTTTCCGCCTCTTCGTCGCGGACTTGGTTCTCGGCCTCTTGGCAGGCCGGGGCTTCTCCGTGGATGTTAAGGTGACGCCGTCGGGGGCAGTCGGAGCATCAGGGGGCGTTGTCTGTGACGTTGGTCTCTTCGCAGCCTTGCGCGGCACGGTCGTCCGCGCTCTCTGCGCTTGCGTCCCCGTGAGGGCCGTTAAATGCTCGTGGAGATGCTGGCCGGTGATCGCCTTGGTGACGGAGTTTATCGAGACCAGCGCCGCGCCGGGGAGGCCGAACAGAACCCTCGCGATGAGACTCAACCCGGCGTGAATACCGGCTTGCCGGATGTCCCCTTTGACCAGATTGCTTCCGCCGGGGATGAGGAGTTCGCTGGAAATCTGGACACCAGTCCTCAAAGCCTGGTTGTACTCAGTCTCACTGCTCATCTGAGATACCTCCAACTCAGACAAAGATACCCCACAGGGCTGACGATCCCCGCGTCGTGAGCTTCTGGTGATGTTGCTGCTTAGGGCTGCGAGACTTTACCGCGCATCCTCGTCGGCGGTTGACCTATCGCCGGAGAGATGGTCGGTAAGACCGCGTCCGGTTACGGCATGAGAATACGAATTCGCCTTCACGAGGAGTAAGCCGGGCAGACCAAAAAAGGCGCCAGCGACCAATCCGAGGGCGGCATGAATTGCGCCCGTCCTGATGTCGCCACCGATGAGATTGCTGCCACCCGGCACTATGACTTCACCCGCGAGCTTGACGGCGTTGTTGATGGAGTTGTCTCCGTTAGCCATGTCATACCTCTCTTTTCTGAAATCCATTCAGTGGGGGCGCTGAAGTTTAACCAAGCTCCAGGCTGCATCCTGCTGCAAAAAACGACTCAACACGAAATAAACCGAGAGCTTGAGCGACTTACGGTTGTGCGGCCAACTTTACTCTTGAATTCTATGTCATGCAACAATTATTTTTTCGCGCCACTATTTGCCCGGAATTGAAGTCGTGCCGGGACGGATGCGGGCAGGAGCGCACACGCCTACAGTACCAATTGTTGTCGCGGCTGATTGAGAGCTTCTTTTAAGGTCGGTGAACTGCTATTGCTTTTCACTTTAGGACGAGGTGCTGGTACTTGAGCAGCCACATGATGTGAAAACGGAGAGAATCGAGCGTGATCTCGTTCTCATCGGCAAGTCGCTCCAACTCTCCGATGGTCACCCCGTCGCTGGCGGCGCGGATGATTTGCTCAAAGAGGCCGGGCCGGATTTCTGCCGACAGCTCCGGGTACCATTTGAAATCGAGTGGGCCGTGTGTTGTTACCTTCTGGGAAGGCCCCAGAACACGTGTGGGGTAATGGCGGAAGGTCTGAAAGAAGTCTGGCCTGTACCAGGAAGTTTGGCGGAGGCTGGTAACGGGTTCCGCCGCCGCAATCGTCTTTAATTCCTCCCACAGATCAAGGTATTGACGCATTACTACGGGCCAGTCGAAATGCTCCAGAACACGTCGGCGGCCGTTCGCGCCCCACTGTTCGCGTAACCTTCTATCGCCGATCAAACGCTCGATGGCGCTCGCCATTTCGGGGACATCCACACTCACCGACTGGCCTAAATAGAAATGATCCATCATCCAATCCGACAGCCCCGCATGGTCACAGATTTTCTGGTCGCATTGCATCCAGTAGGTCGGCACGCGGTAGCCCGTCAGCTCGTGCTCTACCAATTCTTTATACCCATCCCAATCGGAACAGATGACGGGCAGGCCGCACGCCATCGCTTCGATAATCGAGATGCCGAACGTCTCCTGTATGTTATCGCTGGGCGAGATGAAGATGTCCGAAGCCGCGTAGTAGTCGGGAACCTCCCGGTCTGGCAAATCCGTCTGTATGATTACCCGGCGCGCGACGCCCAAGTCCGCGGCGAACTGCTCCACCTGGCCGGCATACTGGAATAACTTGTCAGACCCGGCCATGACCAGCGTAACGCTTTGCGCGGGGCTGCGCTCGATGGCGCTCTTGAAGGCCAGCAGCAGGGGGAAAAGGTCAAGCTTGTCGGCGGGAGAAAACCTACCGAGGTAGAGCAGCAGCACGTCGTCGGCGGGCAGCTTCAGGCGCTGCCGCAACGGCGCTTTCTCCTTCGGGGCAAAAATCTCCGCGTCCACTCCGAGGGGAATCTTGTCGAGCCTGCCCTCATAACTGACCGCCACGCCGGTCTGCGCGCCGAACTCGCGACGCAAATGTTCGATCCAATTCAGCATCACCGTCCGGGCTGAATCCGTGGTACAGATGATCGAATCGGAGGGGCGCGCTCCCATCACCATCGTGCCCAGCACGCGCGGCAAAAATGATTGGTAGCTGATGGTGTGAGTCAACCCGGTGACGGGAACCCCTGTCGGACAAAGCCGGTTTCGCATCTCCGTCCAGGGGCCGATGTCCGGCGTCCAAATTTTATGAAGGACGTGGTAATCAAACTGCCGCGCCGATTCGCTGAACTCCCGCAGCGGAAGCAAACGGACACGCCCGTCCGACCCCAACAGCTCGCCCTCCTGCGGCTCGCGGTACGGGCCGGAGCAAAAGAAATGGAATTCATCGAAATCCGAGTGGAGCAAAAGCGACCGGAGGAACCTTTTGGCAAAAACGCCCAGCCCGTAGACCCCTTCCGACGGCACCACCTCCAGACCGGCCAGTTCGGACGGGTGGAGAAACGTTCCGAAGACTTTCACATTTCCCTCACTGTTATTCAGGACGTGCCGGAGCGCTCTGGCCGGAGTGCAGCCCGCGCCTTGAGAGTTTGATCCTCCGGCAGTCTATCACGCATTTCGTAGCATTCTATCCGGCTGTGATAAATTTAGTTGCGACCAGTTACCATTTTTTCTTCATCTCTCGCCCGGTGACGGGGAGCCTATCGAAGTGAGCGTACTGGATTTCTCTTCCTACCTGAATCGGTTCTCTGGACAGACCGGCTGGGTCGTCGGTCGCGGCCCGACGCTGTTCGACTACGGCCAACTGGCCTCCGTTCAAGGCCCGCTGTTCTTCGTCAACGACGCCGTCAGTCAGGAATGCCATCTGGCGGACGGGCAGCCCTCTTTCTTCTTCGCGCACGACGCTTCG
Source organism: Acidobacteriota bacterium (assembly GCA_030914105.1). Taxonomy (GTDB): domain Bacteria; phylum Acidobacteriota; class Blastocatellia; order Pyrinomonadales; family Pyrinomonadaceae; genus QHXN01. The sequence goes on along the minus strand of JALZHC010000119.1, from coordinate 4,931 downwards.
ATGGTCAAATGGCTCCCGATCATCCGCTCGATTCCGACCCTCGTCGTAGACCATCCTCACGCCGGCCCGAACAATAAGGGGCTGCTCCGTGGGGCCGACGACCCTGTCCTCGCCCTCGCCGGGGACGTGATTCTGTATCAACAACACGGAGAACTGGAGCAGGAGAATATCCTGCGCTGCGGACGTGAAGAGATCGCTCGCGCACGGCAACTCTGTATTCGCTACGGAACGATTCACCCGCTCATACACTTCGCCTGGTACACCGGTTGCGCCCGACTGAATTTCGTGGGCTGCGACGGCCTGCCCCACATCGGCTACGACGAGCGTCTGCCGAACCTTTCGGACTCGACCCAGCATGACGCTTTCGCCATCAGGCGGCAACAGGAGCAAATTCTGAGCGCCCTGGCGCTCCCGGCCAATTACGTCGGGACGCCGCCACACATCGTTCGTCTGGACTGCACGTTGCCCCCCGCGCCCGGTCAGGAATCAACCTTAACGCGGTTGTCGAGCGACCTGATTTCCGTCGCCCGAACTACGGCCGGTTGTCTCTCGGCGGCGCTTGAAGAGGTCAGTGAAGCCGGGCGCGCTCTCCATCTCAGCCTGGAATGGAGCGACATCGCCCTGCTGATTCGCTTCCTGGCGACTCCGGAGGTGCTGCGCTTTCAGGCAGCCATCGAAAAACTGCTCGCAGCAGAGCCTTCGTTTGAAATGCACACGCGCCTCCGACAATAAGTATTGCCATATTTCTTCCAAGACTATATTCTTCCACAGCTATCCGCACTTAACCGAGTGCCTCGCGCGTTTCTTACACCCACGGCTACGAACCGGAGACAACATGACGACAACACAAACCCCTGACAATTTCCCGCCCGGCGTGGAGATCACTCAAGAGACCTTTCAAAATTGGGCGCTCGCGATTACGGTTCCCAATCTGTGGACGTGCTACCCCAACTCAGAAGATCAGGTCGTAGAGGTGTGCAACTGGGCCGCGCAGCAGGGCTATGCGGTTCGCCCGCGCGGCATCATGCACGGCTGGTCGCCGACGACCGTTGCGGCGGATACCCCTCCCGACGCGAAGATACTTTTGGTTGACCTCACGAAATATCTGACTGCGACCACTTTCCTGTCGGCCACGGACACGCAGCCGACGAGAGTTCAGGTACAGACCGGCGCGACCATGCACAACCTGCTCACCTATCTGGAATCCGCCGCCGGCCCAGACCAACCCGGCTACAGCTTTGCGCACGTCCCCGCGCCCGGACATCTCACCGTCGGCGGCGTCCTGGCGATTGATGCCCACGGCAGCGCCATCCCCTCCGAGAACGAGAGCTTCAATTGCAGCTACGGCTCTTTGAGCAACCAGATTCTTTCCTTCAAGGCCGTCGTCACTGACCCGGACTCTTCCACGCCCGACGCCTACACGATCAAGTCTTTCAACCGCGGAGACACGGACGCCAAAGCGTTTCTGGCGCATGTCGGTCGGGCCTTCATCGTGGAGGCCACTTTGCAGGTCATCGAAAACTACTACCTGCGCTGCGTCAGCTACACGAACTTGACGAGCGACGTGCTGTTCGCGGCCCCGACTGCCGAGACTCCGATTCCGCCGAATAGCCTGGCCTCCTTCCTCAATCAGTATGGCCGCGTCGAAGCCATCTGGTTCCCCTACACCTGGGAGCCGCCGAAGTCCGCTAAGTGGCCTCATCTCCCGCTCTGGTTCCCCTGGTCAACCCCCTATCCGTGGTTCAAAGTGTGGAGCGTGAGTCCGACCAAGCCGGACACGTCGGTCGAGGTTGACAAGCCTTACAATTACCCCTTCTCTGATACCCTCCCTGAACGAGCCGCGGCCATCATCGCGGAAATCGCCAGCGGAGCGGGCAGCCTCACGCCTTTCTTCGGCCAGATGATGCAGTTAGTGTCGATTACCGGATTGAACGGCATACCCGACATCTCGCAGCCCACCAACGACCTCTGGGGGTGGTCGAAGAACACGCTGCTTTACGTGAAGGACACGACGTTGCGCGTCACGGCCAACGGCTACGCCGTGCAGATGAAGAAGTCAGACGTGCAGCAGGCCGTCCACGACTTCGCCACGAAGTATGTCGAGATGGTCAACGCCTACGCGTCGAACGGGCAGTACCCGGTCAACTCCCCGCTGGAAATCCGCGTGACCAGCCTCGACGACCCGGCGCAGGTCGGCGTTCCCGCGGGAACGACTGCCGAAAGCCCTGTCATCTCCGCCCTCAGCTACGACCAGGAAGCCAAAAATAATAACTGGGACGTTGCTCTCTGGTTCGACGTTTTGACCGTGCCCGGCACCCCTTCCGCCAACGACTTTTACCAGGAGCTTGAAGAGTGGATTCAAAACCGCTTCAGCGGGGCCGCGGGCCGACCGATGCCCGAATGGTCGAAGGGTTGGGCCTACACTTCAAGCGGCGGCGCGTGGACAAATAGCGCGTACATGGAATCCATCCGCCAGATGTTCACGACCGGACGCACCGCTGACGACAACTGGAATTACGAGGTCGCCACCTTAGCCAGGTACGACAAGTCCAACTTGTTCACCAACGAACTTCTCGGCACGCTCTTTACGTCCACGACGTAGGCCGGACGGGAGGCAACTGAAGTGTTGTCGCACAGCCCGCCCGTCCCCGTTGAGAAATTCAAGGGAGAGCTGTTGAATTTGACATCAACTGTCCGTGTCATGAATCATCAGCTCTCTTCCAAACCTGTCAGGGTTACGCACAAAGGGCGTGAACAACTGGTTCCTTTCTCCGAAGCCAAACCCGACGGCGCGGCTGCGCCTCTTCTGTTTCCCTTACGCGGGCGGCGGGGCGCAGGCGTTCCGGGGTTGGGCCAACCACCTCCCCGCGGACGTAGAGGTCTGGCTGGCTCAACCGCCGGGCCGGGGCGCTCGCATGAGGGAGGCTCCGTACACGAAGCTTCTCCCGCTGGTTGAGACCAGCGCCCGCGCGCTCGCTCCTCTTACAGATAAGCCGTTCGCCCTTTTCGGTCACAGCATGGGAGCGCTCATCGCCTTTGAGCTGGCGCGTCTGCTCGAACGGGAGCGGAGACTCTGTCCGGTTCATCTGTTTGCTTCCGGCTGTCGTGCGCCGCAAATGCCGACCACTGACCGGCAGACCTTCGATTGGCCCGAAGCCGAGTTCGTCGAAGACCTGCGCCGTCTCAACGGGACTCCGCAGGAAGTGCTGGAGTCCGCGGAGTTGATGCACCTGCTCCTGCCGCTGCTCAGGGCAGACTTTGAAGTGGTCCAAACTTATCGCTACGCCGCCGGGCCGCCGCTGAAGTGTCCGATCACTCTCTTCGCCGGGGGGCAGGATACTGAGGTGCGCCGCGAGCATTTGGACGGGTGGCGCGAACAGACGACCGACGCCGTCATCTTCCGCCTGTTTCCCGGCGACCATTTTTTCATCCATTCGTCTGAACCGCTTGTCCTGCGAGCACTCAGGCATGAATTGGAACAGCTACTGAAGACGTTGAACGGAGCGACCTCTCAATGCTGATGCGCTCCACGCTTGGCGAAGCCCCGCCCAACGGGTCGCTCGACCTGGACAGAGGAACGGTGCACGTTTGGCAGGCTCGCCTCGACCAATTCGCAGGGCGGCAGGGCCAGATGCTTGAACTGCTTTCGGCGGACGAACGGGAGCGCGCAGGGCGTTTCCACTTCGCCGACGACCGGAGGCACTTTATCGCCGCCCGCGCCTTGCTGCGAATCCTCCTCGGACGCTACCTGGATTTGCCGCCCCACCAGTTGAGTTTCAGCTACGGCCCTTACGGGAAGCCCGCGCTTGCCGGCGAGGGCGAGAGCCGCGCGCTACGCTTCAACATCTCTCACTCACACGGGGTCGCCCTTTACGCCGTCGCTTGCGAGCGAGATGTCGGCGTTGACGTTGAGTACGTGCGGCGCGACATGGTCGGCGAGTCGCTGGCCGAACGCTTCTTCTCGGCGCGAGAGGTCGCTACGCTGCGCGCACTCCCCGCAGAGGTTCAGCCACAGGCTTTCTTTAACTGCTGGACGCGGAAGGAAGCCTTTATCAAGGCCAGGGGCGAAGGTCTCTCATTCCCGCTCGATAGGTTCGAGGTCTCGCTCGACCCGAAAGAGCCGGCGGCGCTCGTCAGCGTCAGGGACGATCCGCGGGAAGCTTCACGCTGGTCTTTGCAAGCTCTGCCGGTAGAGGAAGGTTACGTAGCAGCCCTCGCCGTCGAAGGCCATGCGTGGCGGCTCGAACACCGCATACTGCGGGCGTAGCTCCAGAGCGGTTTGCCCTTGAGTCTACCAGGAGCAGGCGTTCCGAATCTCGCTCACGAGAGCCTACTCCAGGCGGCGTACTTGTTGGGCGCGCGGACGATGTAAACAGAATCAGGCGCGCGTTAACCCGCTCGCGCGACGGCAGTATCGGCGTGTTTCAGTCCCTCGGCTCCAGCTGTTCCCACAGTCGCCCGACATCTTCTTTGTTGACGCGATCCAGCAGGCCGCTCGCCCCACGAATCTCAGGCAGACGCGCCAGGGCTTCCGCGTCGGGTTAGGGCCTCGAAATAATGAAGCCGACGGAGGAAGTTTCACTGCACACCCGTGAGGCCGCGCAGTCCATTACATTTCGCACTTAACCTCAAACATTTTATTGCGGGTTCGTCTCGACGTAAAAAGGCTCGGTGATGGCCCTTTTACATTTGGGAATCAATTTTCGCCCAAGATTTTGCGGCCCGACGCCGAGCCAGCCGCAAAATCTTGGGCCGTTTTTCAATCCCAAATGATAAGAGGGCCGCTACCCTACCTAGTTCAGAATCAGGGTTTATTCATTCTCTAAAAGCGGGACACGTTCCTCCGATAGAATGAGGTTGCCTAAACCAACACTTCTACGGAGGAACGTATGGACACTCGCAGAGTGCCGTCCCTGCGTGATGCTTTAGCA
>JALZHC010000653.1 GCA_030914105.1 Acidobacteriota bacterium | reverse complement strand
GAGTTCGGGGCGGGGAATGGGGAAGGGGCGGAGACGGAGGAGTGAGGGTTGAAGTGAGTTTGAAGATGAGGGTTGAGTTGAGGCAGAAGAAGAGTGAGAGTTGAGATGAGTCTGAGGAGTGAAGAATGAAGAATGAGCTGGTGGTCGAGGAGTTCGACCTGCCCTCGGTGAATCAGGTATGTCTAATCTGTCATCGGTGGATTAGGTGAGTCCGAGGAGTGAGTTGAGTTTGAAGGGCGAGGGTTACAGTTGGGTCTGACGCGGAGAGAGTTTTTGAAGTGGGCGGGCGCGGCGGCGTTGGTCGGCGTGGGCGGGACGGCTGCGTATGGCGGTCTGTTCGAGGCTTGGGATTATGAGTTGACGGAGACGGTCGTGCCCGTGCGTGAGCTGCCGGAGAGGTTCGAGGGGTTTCGGATCGTGCAGGTGTCGGACGTGCACCACGGGCGTCTGGTGCCGATTGAGGAGGTGCGGCGCGTCGTCGAGTTGGCGAACGCGGCGCGGGCGGACATGGTCGCGTTGACGGGCGATTACACGACGCAGCTTCGGCGCTGCGTGGAGCCTTGCGCGGAGGCTCTGGCCGAGCTGAAAGCGCCGGAGGGGGTGTGGGCCGTGCTCGGCAATCACGACCACAATACGGACGGGCCTTTAACTAAGCAGGCGCTCGCGCGGCGCGGCATAGGCGTGTTGACGAACGAGAACACGGTTCTGAGGCGCGGGGCAGACACTTTGCAGTTGGCGGGCGCGGATGATTGGGGCTGGGGTTACGCGGACTTCAAGCGCGCACTCGCGGGCGTTGACTTAGCGCGACCGACCGTGCTGCTGTCGCACGAGCCGATCTCGTTCGACATGGAGGAGACGCGCGGCGTGTCGCTCACCTTGAGCGGGCACACGCACGGCGGGCAGGTCAACCTGCCTGTCGTCGGGTCGCCGGTGAAGTACGTCTGGGGGAAGTATCTGCGTTACCTGCGCGGCCTGCACGAGCACGAGGGCGCGCGGCTCTACGTCTCGCGCGGGACGGGGATGATCGGCGTGCCCCTGCGCCTCGGCGCGCGCCCGGAGGTCGCCGTGCTGCGCTTGCAGAGAGCTTGAAGGAAGTGATGAGTGCAGAGTGATGAATTAAGAGCAGTAGTCGGTAGACAAGAGCCAGTAGGAAAGCACTTGCTTTCATGCTGGCTACTGGCTACTACTTCATCACTCTGCACTCATCACTTCCTTTGAATGCCGGCGGGGCGGGGCGCGCTTTGGAGGCGCACGGGCATGCGCGGCGCGCAGCAGACGGCAACGAGGCGCGCGCGCTCTTTCTGCATGTCGCGATCTTCGCCGAGCCATTTCATGACTTCGGCGAAGATGCGCGCGGCGTGCTCGTCCGAAGGCTCCGAGACGCGGTAGTGCATCCACTTGCCCTCGCGCCGCGCCGCGACGACGCCCGCGCGCCGCAGATATGCGAGGTGGCGAGAAATCTTCGGCTGGTTCGTGCCGAGCACCTCCACGAAGAAGCAGACGCAGACCTCGCCCGACGCCATCAGGTTCAGGAGCCGCAGCCGCGTGCGGTCGGCCAGCGCCCTGAAGAGTAGCTCCATCTGCGCCTCTTTTTTCGCCATCTTCAAACTGCCTCCAAGACCTCAGTCAACTCAGACGAACTCGCCGCAGTCAACCCCGACGACCTTGCCGCTCGGCGTCCGTCCTCGACCTCGTCGAGAACGAAACCGCAGCCTCATTCAACCCCGACGACACGGCTTCGACGCTCAAGCAGAACCGTGTCGCGCCACACGCCTTTGAGGCGCGCGACGCGCTCGCGCCGCCCCACCTCGCGGAAGCCGCACGCGAGGTGCAGCGCGACGCTGGCCGCGTTTTCGGGAAAGATGTTCGCTTGCAGAGTCCAGACGCCGCCGGCCTCCGACTCCCGCACGAGCGCTTCGAGCAGCGCGCGGCCCAAGCCCGCGCCCCTGAACTCCTCGCCCACGTAGACGCTCACCTCCGCCACGCCCGCGTAAACCTTCCTGACCGAGACGGGGCCGAGCGCGGCCCATCCCCTCACGCGCCCGCCCTCCGCGAGCGCGACGAGGCGCGCAAAGGGCAGGTGCGAAGAGTCCCAACGATTCCAGTCCGGCGCTTCAGTCTCGAAGGTCGCGTGGCCCGTGGCGACACCCTCAAGATAGATCGCGCGCACCTGCTCCCAGTGCTCCGGTCGCATCTGTTCGATCAAGATGCCCATCAGGTTCGAGCGCGACGCCCGTGCGGTCACTCGCCGCACACGCGCGCAGCAGCCCGCGTCTGCGACTATTCAGGCCCGCCCGAAAGTTTTTTACACATTCGCCTTGACATATGTGTCGGACGGGCGTATGGTCTCTGACAAATTCGCCAAGGCGAATATGAATTGTAAAGGAGAAGCGAGATGGGAAGCAAGACTGTAGAGACGCCGGAGGAGATTCTGGGAGTAGTCCGCGCCCGTTACGGGTCGGTCGCGAGGAGCGGGCTTTCGAGCGAGCAAGGCGGCGTGCGCGCCGTCGCGGAGGCTTTCGGCTACACGCCCGAAGAGCTCTCCTCGATTCCCGCCGAAGCAAACATGGGGCTTTCGTGCGGCAACCCCATAGCGCTCGCCAACCTGCGCGAGGGCGAGGTCGTGGTTGACCTGGGTTCGGGCGGCGGCCTCGACGTTTTCCTGGCCGCGTCGAAGGTCGGGCCGCGCGGACGCGCCGTCGGGATAGACATGACGACGGAGATGATCGAGCTTGCGCGCCGCAACGCCGCGAGGCTCGAAGGCGGCGCGCACGCCAACGTCGAGTTCCGGCAGGCGACGATTGACCGGCTGCCGCTCGAAGACGGCTCGGTTGACTGCGTGATAAGCAACTGCGTCATCAACCTCGCGCCGGACAAGCCGGCGGTCTTCCGCGAGATCGCGCGCGTCCTGAAGCCGGGAGGCCGCTTGGCCGTGAGCGACATCGCGCTCAAGCGCGAGTTGCCGCCGCAGGTGGCGAGCGACGTGACGGCATACGTCGGCTGCATCGCGGGCGCGATTCCGATTGAAGAGTACCGGCGCGGACTCGTCGAGGCGGGGTTCGCGGAGGTCGCGGTCGTCGATTCGGGCGCGGACTTAAACGCCTACGCGAAGGCGGGCGGCGAGTCTTGCTGCTGCGCGCCCGCGGCGACCGGCGAGTCGTCCGCGACGGCTAACGAGTCGCTCGCGGCGCGCGACGAATCACACACAACGCACTGCGGCCCGCAGCCGTTGCGCGGCGAGGG
>JALZHC010000652.1 GCA_030914105.1 Acidobacteriota bacterium | reverse complement strand
AAATTGATCTTATTCCCGCTGTGTCTCTGCGCCTCGGCGGCGGTTTTGTAACGGAATCTCAGGTGGCCGCGCCTCGAAAAGTGAAATCAGGCGACCCCTTCGAGCCGGTCTTCGAGCGAGGCGAAGATCTCGCGCAGGCGCTCGACCACACCCGGCTCCGCCTCCCAGAAGCCGCGCCCCTCGGCCTCCAGCAGACGCGCGACCAGCGAGCGCGCCGAGTGCGGGTTAAGCCGGCGCAAGCGTTCGAGCATCTCTTCGTCGAGGACGAACGTGCGCGCCACCTCGTCGTAGACCCAGCCTTCAACCGAGTCCGTCGTGGCGCTCCAGCCGAAGGTGTTCGTGACGTGGCTCTCAATCTCAGCGACGCCGCGGAAGCCGTGGCGGAGCATGCCCTCATACCACTTCGGATTAAGCGTCTTCGCGCGCGTCTCAAGGCGCACGGCCTCTTCGAGCGAGCGGACGCGCGCCTCGCGCGAGAGCGCGTCGGAGAGGTAGATGGCCGGGCGCTCGCGCGCGTGGCGCTCGACGGCCTTCGAGACGCCGCCGAGGTACTCGAAATAGTGGTCAACGTCCGTGATGCCGATCTCGAACGAGTCAATGTTCTGGTAGGTCGCCTCGACGCGCGAGAGAGCACGCGCGAGTGCGCCCGGCGATTCGCGCCCTTCGAGCGCACGCCCCTGCCGGTCGCGCCCGTAGGCGAAGCACTTGCGCGTGACGAAGAGGTCGCCCAACGTGTCGGCGTTCTCCCACTGCGAGTCCATGACCATGAAGTTGACGTTCGTGCCGTAGCTGCCCGGCGCGTTTGAGAAGACGCGCAGCGCCGCCTCGTCGAACGAGCACGCTTCAGCCTCGACCTGCGCGTTGACGCTCGCGCGCAGAGGGTTCATCTCGGCAGGCTCGTCCAGCTCGGCGACGCAGCGCACGGCCTTGTCGAGCAAAAGCATCGTCGCGCCGAAGAGGTCGCGGAAGATTCCTGAGACGGTCATCACCACATCGACGCGCGGTCGGCCCAGGCGTTCGAGCGGGATGGCCTCGACCCCGCTGACGCGGTTCATGCGGTCGCGCAACGGTCGCACGCCCAGAAGCCAGAGCGCCTGCGCCACGCCCTCGCCCTGTGTCTTGATGTTGTCGAGGCCCCAGAGGACGAGCGCCAACGCGCGCGGGTAGCGTCCGCGCTCTGCGCGGTGGCGTTCGAGCAGAGTGGCGACGACGCGCTCGGCTCTCGCGAAGGCGACGTGCGAGGGCACGGCGTAGGGGTTGACGGCGTGCGTGTTCCTGCCCGTCGGCAGCACCGAAGGGTTCTGCACGATGTCCGCGCCCGGCCCCGGCTCGATGTACTCGCCGCGCAGCGAGCGCACGAGTCCGTCAAGCTCGCCGCTCGTCCGAAGCTGCTCCCTGATCTTCGAGAGGAGCGCGAAGACACGGCCCGACTCTTCCCTACGGACGCGCGCCAACGCTTCAAGCCTGCGCGACGCCGCTTCACTTCCCACGCTCAGGAAGACCTCGACCGACTCGCGCACAATCGCGTCAACGCGCTCGCGCCTGCGCCAGCCTGCCTCCGACCTGTCTTCAATCAGCGCGTCGTAAGCGCCCAGACCAAGCCCTTCGGCGACGAGGTCTGGCAGGGCGCGCGCGCCGCTCTCCGGCCTGTCGAAGGAGGCGACCATGCGCAGGAGGTCTGCGCACTCGCGCCCTTCGAGCGCGCGACCGAAGACGTGCAGGCCCGTGGGAATGAGCCGCTCTTCGATCTCGACGACGCGCTCCCAAAGTTCGAGCACGCGCCGGTCTCTCTCTTCGCTGGACTGGACTTTGGGCTTATCACTCATAGAACGCTTCGGACAACTCGCCATCAGAAATCAACTGCGGCAACTGCACGTAGCGCCCGCCGAGCGCTTCGGACAGGAACCGCCCCTCGCCATTCGAGGTGAAGCGGCTGCGCGTGTCCACGACGAGCGATGAGACGCCCTCTGCGCGCAGCGACGCGCCGAGCCGAAGGATTTCGTCCCTCATCCGCTCCTTGAGCGCCGCGCCGCCCTTCGTGCCGTCTGCCGTCAGGCTCTCCGCGAGGGCGACGTTCGCGCGTCCGTCCGTGAAGACGATGAGCCGCACGCGGCGCGTGCCTTCCGAGGCCGCGCGGCGCGTCACGTCGAGCGCGCGCAGGAGTCCCGCGGCAAGCGGCGTCGGGCCGCCCACGGCCAACTCTTCGAGCAGGAGGCGCGCGCGCGAGGCAGACGTGCTCGGCGCAAGCACCAGCTCCGCGCCGCGCCCTCGGAAGCTGACGAGCGAGACGCGGTCGCGGTTGACGTAAGAGCGTCGCAGGAGTTGCGCCAGCGCGCCCTTCGCCTGCCCGATGCGGTTCGCGGCCATGCTGCCCGAAGCATCCAGGAGAAAGACGTAGAGCGTGCCGGCCTTCGCGCTGTAGCGTTTGAAGCGCAGCTCTTCCGGTTTGAAGTACAACTCTTCCGGTTTGAAGCCCGACCCTCGCGGCGCGACGCACGCCGAACTTGACTCGACGCACGCCGAATCCGACGCGCCGTCAATCGAAGCAGACGCGCCCTCAATCGAAGCGGACGCGACGCACGCCGCCTTCCCTCTCCTGAAAGCGCGCGCGTGCGCGGCGGCGCGCAAGGTCGCGTCGAGCGCGACGGCGCGCGTGCCTCTACTCTCCGCGGACGCGGCGGTGTAACGTCCGCGCGCAGCCGGCGTCGAACGCCGCGCGCCCGCCCTCCGACCCGACGCCGAGCCTGAACGTCGCGCACGATGCCCGGCCTCAGCCGAAGCGTCGAACGCCTCCTGCTTGAGTCCGACTTCGTCGGCGGGAATTACCAGCTCGCCGCCGTCGGAATCGTCGCCGCCTTTCGGATCATCGCCGCTCAAGTCAACGTCGCCGGCCTTGCCGAAGTCAATGCCCGCGGCCATGCCGAAGTCAGCGCCGCCGGCTTTGCCCGAATCAAAGTCGCCCGCCCTTTTGTCGGCGCGCCGGCCGCGCAAGCTGGCGGCATGAGGGCCGCGCCCTGAATCGTCTGCCTCAAGGCCCTGTCCGCCGCGAGGCTTGCTCTTTTGTCCCGCGCCGTCTTGAGCGTTCGAGGAGTCGCCGAAAATTTCCCTGACGCAGTTGCGGACGCGCGCGTCGCCGCCCGTCGGTTCGAGTGGGTCGCGGCGCAGGCGGTGGCGCAAAGACATCGCGGCGACGCGCCGCACGTCTTCGACAGTCGCGCGCCCGCGCCCCTCGAAGGCCGCGAG
>JALZHC010000651.1 GCA_030914105.1 Acidobacteriota bacterium | reverse complement strand
GTCGGTGATAACGGTGACGGGTATCTCGTCCTTCTGAAGCTCCCAGGCGGTGAGGCGCGCGCCCTGCAGGAAGGGGCGCGTCTCGTCGGCGATGACGGCGACGCGCTTGCCGGCGTCGCGCGCGCCGCGCACCACGCCGAGCGCCGTGCCGTAGTCGCCGGCAGTGGCGAGCGCGCCGGCGTTGCAGTGCGTGAGCACGGTCGCGCCGTCGGGGATGAGTTCGCCGCCGAAGCGACCGAGGGCGCGGTTCGACTCGATGTCGTCGCGGAAAATCTTCTGCGCCTCTTCGACGAGCTGCGCCTTGACAGCCTCCGAGTCCACGCCCGCGGCTTTGGCGCGGCGGAAGCGTTCGCGCATCCGCTCGATGGCCCAGAAGAGGTTGACGGCGGTCGGGCGCGTCTGGCTCATGAGGTTGCAGAAGTAGTCGAAGTCGTCTTCGAGGTCGGCGACCGAAGTGCCGACCGACTGCATCGAGCCGAGCGCGATGCCCATCGCGGCGGACACGCCGATGGCCGGCGCGCCGCGCACGACCATCTGGCGGATTGCGTCGGCCACCTCCTCGCACGAGCGCAGCATCAGATACTTCTCTTCGGTCGGCAGCAGGCGCTGGTCAATCATGCGCACGCCCTCGTCCGTCCACTCGACGGTCTTAATCATGGCGAAGTCTCTCCGCGAAGTTATGACTCGGCGCGGGCCGAACGAAAGCCTCCGCTGACGTTCAGCCGCCGCGCTGTTTTAACGGACAGGTATCTTAAGGGAGCGGTCGGCGGCAGGCAAACGAGGAAAGGATGAAGGCGGAAGGATGAAGGGAAGAAAGGGTGCTGGGTACTAGGTGTTGGGTGTTAGTTATCTCTTACCAGCACCCAGAACCCAACACCCAACACCCGCTTTCACTTCATCCTTCATCCTTCCGCCTTCATCCTTAAAACCTAGTCGGCGGTCGTGACATCGGCGCGGGTCAGGAAGCCGCCGACGAGGAAGACGATGCCGAGCAGGATGTGGACGACGTGATCCATCGTGCCGAACATGAGCAGGTCGTCAATCGCGAGCATGCGGTCGGCACCGCTGCCGAGCAGGAAGCCTGCGACGCCGAGCAGCGCGTACACGATGCCGAAGATGATGCAGAAGAGACGCGCCGCCGAAAGCGATCCCGCCAGCCCGAAGTAGAGGGCAATCGCGCCGGAGACGAGGTGGACGAGGTTATGCGGGGTGTTCAGGTGCGTGCCGATAAAGTTGGGCGTCGTTGCGTTGGTGGGGCCGACGAGAAAGCCGATGATCCCGACCAGGATAAGCACCACGCCTAAAATCGTCGCGATAGTTTTCGCCATGACTCTGGTTTCTCCTCCCTGGGAAGAAAGGTTGGACAAACGGCGGGGCAGCGCGCGCCCGTAAAGGGTCTGGCGGCCCCACTTCAGTTAACGGACGTCCGAGTGGGCGCATTGTACAACGAAACGGGCGTTTGCAGACGGCTAATTTTCGCCCGCACGCGCCCGCCGCGCGAAAAGAGGGCCGCGTTGAGAGGCCCGGTTGGCGGGTGCTATACTCGACGCGCATCCGCCGCAGGCGTGCCGAAGTCCTTGCGGGCGCGCGCCGGGGAGAGAACGGCGCGGGTCTTCCGAGGCTTCGGCGTGCGTCCGTCGGAAGTCCGCCGGGGGTCGAACAGAAGAAGCGATGGCGCTGCCAGCCGAGCCGAAGCGAATCACGCCGAGTGAAGCCTGGACGATGGTTGAAGAGGGCCGCGAGCCGGTCTTCCTCGACACGCGCAACCCCGCGCACTGGCAGAAGAGCGAGCACCAGATACCGGGGAGCCTCCGCATCTGGCGCATGGAACTCGAAGAGAGGATCGGCGAAGTCCCGCGGGGCCGCCCCCTCGTCACCTACTGTGCGTGCCACTACGAACACTCCAGCACGCGCGCGGCGCTCATCCTCGAAGAGTACGACTTCAAAGACCTACACATCCTTGTCGGCGGTTTCAAGGCCTGGTGCGACGCGGGGCTGCCGCTGGAAGAGAAACAGTCAGCGTTCAGCGCTCAGCAGTCAGCTTAAGACCGCGGCGCTCGAAACGTCGCCGCCGACTTGATTGCTCAGTGCTGAATGAAAGTTAAAGCTGAAAGCTGACCGCTGAAAGCTCGATTATGAAAAACGGTTGGGAGGCCGTCATCGGCCTGGAGATTCACGCGCAGTTGAGCACGGAGACGAAAATCTTCTGCGGCTGCTCGACGCGCTTCGGCGACGAGCCGAACTCGAACACGTGCCCGGTCTGTCTGGGCCTGCCCGGCGCTCTGCCCGTGCTGAACTGGCGCGCCGTCGAGCTGGGCGCTCGCGCGGCGCTCGCGCTCGGACTTCACGTCAACGAGGTCTCCATCTTCGCGCGCAAAAATTATTTCTACCCCGACCTGCCGAAGGGCTACCAGATTTCGCAGTACGACCGGCCGTTCTCGTCCGTCGGCCAGCTCGAAATCATGACCGCCGAGCGCGACGAGGGCGGGCACGCGCGCGAGTGGCGTCCCTTTCAAGTGCGCATCACGCGCCTGCACCTCGAAGAGGACGCCGGCAAGAACGTCCACGAGGGCCTGCCCGGCACGGAGCGCTTCTCCTACATTGACCTCAACCGCGCCGGCACGCCTCTGGCCGAGATCGTCACCGAGCCGGACTTCCGCTCCTCCTGGGAGGCTTACGACTACGTCAACCACGTGCGCCAGGCGTTGCAGTGGGTCGGGGCCTCGGACGCGGACATGGAGAAGGGGAATCTGCGCTGCGAGGCGAACGTCTCCGTCCGCCGCGCGGGCGACGAGAAGTTTGGCACAAAAGTCGAGCTGAAGAACCTCAACTCCGTGCGCTTCATGCAGCGCGCCATCGAGTACGAAATCGAGAGGCAGATAGGCGTGCTCGAGTCGGGCGGGCGCGTCACGCAGGAGACGCGGCTCTGGGACGAGCGCGCCGGCCAGACGCGCGTCATGCGCTCGAAGGAGGAGGCGCACGACTACCGCTACTTCCCCGAGCCGGACCTCCAGCCGCTCGTCGTCACCGGCGACTTCGTCGAGCAGGTCCGCAACCTCATGCCCGAGCTGCCGGACGCGCGCCGCCGCCGCTTCTCCGAGCAGTACGGCCTGTCGTACGAAGACGCCTCGCTGCTCGTGCGCGACAAGGCGCTGGCCGACTTCTACGAGCGCGCGGCAGCGGCCTCGAACCCGCGCGGCGCCGCCAACTGGCTGAAGGGCGAGCTGCTGAGAGAGCTTGACGC
>JALZHC010000650.1 GCA_030914105.1 Acidobacteriota bacterium | reverse complement strand
GCGCGTCACCACCGCGACGAGCTCCTTGACCTGCGCGCGGTCGGTCACGTCGCAAGGGAAGGCGAAGACGCGCGCGCCGCGCGCTTCGAGGTCGCGCCGTGCGCGCTCAAGCTCCACGGGGTCGCGCGCGCAGACGGCGACGTTCGCGCCCTCGTCCGCGAACTCGCGCGCGAGCACAAGCCCCAGCCCGCGCGAGCCGCCCGTGACGAGCACGGTCTTACCACGCAGGTCGTACTCCTGCCAGCGCCTGTAGAGTGCGCGCGCCGCGAGCAGCGCGCCCGCGCCGGCAGCGGCCAGCGCCAGAGTCTCCTTGCCCGTTCCCTTCATCGCTCAACCCCCGTTCACAAAAGGGCGGCCATCAGCACGCCGACGCCTGCGGCCAGCACAAGCGCCTCTGCCAGCCGGCGCGGGCGCACGCGCAGCCGCGGGAAGAACAGATAGGTCGCCAGGATGGCCGTCAGAAACGACAGCCCGCCGGCGGTCGCCGCGTCCATCCTGAGACGGAGCAGGTCGAAAAGAACGACGATCAACGACGGCAGAAGCAGCGCGGTGAGCTTCGCCAAAAACTTCCTTCTGTCCCTGTACACCTTGAAACCCTCCCTCCGTGTTCGACGATCCAGCTTCCGACTCAAGCCTTCATGAACTCCGATTTAAACCTTCGTGAACTCCGCGACGACCGGCGTGTGATCCGAAGGGCGCTCCCAGCCGCGCGGCGTCCGGTCAATCCACGCGCGCTTGCAGCGGCGCGCGAGCGGCTCGGAGACCCAGATGTGGTCAATGCGCAGGCCGGCGTTGCGCCGGAAAGCGCCCTGGCGGTAGTCCCACCAGGAGAAGTTGCCGCCCTCCGCGTGGTGCAGACGGAAGGCGTCCTCGAAGCCCCAGGCCCTGACCTCTTCAATCGCCGCGCGCTCCGGCTTGCTGAACAGGACGTGGCCGCGCCAGGCTTCCGGGTCGTGAACGTCCCGGTCTTCCGGCGCGACGTTGAAGTCGCCGCAGAGCAGAACCTCGTCGTCGGCCCAGAACTCTTCGTCGAGGAAAGCGCGCAGACGCTTCAGCCAATCGAGCTTGAAACGGTACTTGTCGGTTCCGACCGCCTGCCCGTTCGGCACGTAGACGTTGACGACCGCGATGCCTTTAACCCTCGCCGCGACGAGACGCGCGTGCGCGCCCTCCTCGTCCGTAGGCATCCCGCGTTGCACGTCCTCCGTCTCGTGACGCGAAAGAATGGCGACGCCGTTGTAGGTCGGCTGCCCGTTGACGACCGAGTGATAGCCGGCTTCGGCGAACTCAGCCGCGGGAAACCGTTCCTCCGTGCACTTCACCTCCTGCATGCAGAGCACGTCCGGGCGTGCCTCTCCGAGCCAGCGCCGGACGACATCCAGACGCGCCAGCACCGAGTTCACGTTCCAGGTTGCGACGATCACCTTGGGCCGTATCATAGCTCCGGCGGGCGGGAATTTGTAGAGGGACGCGGGCGGCGTGTTATAAATTTGACATCGGCGGGAACAAATCGCAGAGAATCGGACGTGCTGATGAAGGAGTGTGAGGAGACGGGGGCGCGCGTGCTCGTCGTCGAGGACGACGAGACGCGTTGCGCCTGGTTCCGCGAGCGGCTGGAGGGCCGCCGCCTCGACGTGACCTGCGACGTGCAGACCGCTATCCGCTGGCTCTCGGAGAGGGACTACGTGGCCGTCCTCCTCGACCACGACCTCGCCGAAGAGCACTACTTCTCGAACGAACCCGACGACGAGCGCACGGGCTACGCCGTCGCCCGCTGGCTCGCCGAACACCCTTCCGCGCAGCGCGACGCAACAATCATCATCCACTCGCTCAACTACGTCGGCGCGAGCCGCATGCTCGGAGTGCTGCGCGCCGCGGGCCGCGACGCCGAGCACATCCCGTTTCATTATCTCCAGATGGGTTTGAGGATGTAGCCGCCTGAAAAGCCCCGAAGGGGCGGAATGAAATAGCCAGGGGCAATGCCCCTGGTCACAGGCCGCGTTATGAATTTAAGCCCTGAAGGGGCTAAATAATTTATCCCGCCCTTTCAGGGCTTCCCGATAAAATTCTACGACTTGACCAGGGGCGTTGCCCCTGGCTTTTATATCGCGCCCCTTCGGGGCTTTCCGATGGCCGACTACTTACTGACGCGGACGAGCGAAGGGCGCGTGCTCCCGGTCTTCACTTCCGGCTCACGCTTCTCCCACGCGCGCCCGCAGACGCGGCAGCGGTAATGGTTTTTCTCGGCGGGGTCTGCGCGTCCGAGGTCTTCGAGGAAGGCGGCGGCGTAGGCATTGACGCTCGCTCCTTCGAGCCGCTCGAACTTTTCGCAGGAACACGCGGGGCCGCTCATCATTCTCACGCGCGACGCCTTGACGCCTTCAGCTTAACTTCTTGAGAAGTTGCCGCGCGCCCTCCGCGGCCTCTTCGTATTCGGGCTTGTAGTCGGGGTCGGGTTTAATCTTGAGTATGGCCTGCGCCTGCGCGCGCGCGTCCGCCGGTCGCTTCGTCTCGTAGTAGGCTTCGGCGAGGCGCAGGCGCAGGAGCGCGTTGTCGTCGGCGACACGCACGCCCTTCTCCAGCTCTTCGATGGCGCGCTTGCGGTCGCCGCCCATCAGCTCCGGCAGCTCAAGGTCTATCTGCCCGAGCGCGAGGTAGGCGCTCCCACCTTCATAACTTTCGTCGAGCTTGATGACCGTCTCCATCTCGTGGCGTATCTGCGGGATGTCCGGGAGCGCGTAGAGCGGGCCTTGCGCCTCGCCGCGCGCGCCGAGGTTCGCGCCGAGCCAGAAGTGGCCTTCGGGCTTGTCGGGCGCGATCTTGACGGCGGCCTGTGCCGCGGCGATGCCTTCGCGGAAGGCGTCGAGCTTCGCCTTGTCGTTCCCTTCGGTCTCGTGTGCGCCGAGGTAGTAATTGAACTTCGAGAGTTTCCAGGCGGCCTCGTAGTTGCCGTAGTCGCTCATGCGCGCGCGCCGCATCACGGCGACGGCCTCGCGCGCGTTCTCGATCTTCTCGCGCCCCGCGTAATATTTCTCGGCCTGCGCGATTAGCTCCGGCGTGGGCACGGTCTCGACCGGCTCGTCGCTCTTCACCTGCCCGCGCGAGCACGAGGCCGACAGACACGCGGCGGCGAGCGACAGCAGAAGGGCCTTGCGGCAAGCCGGGGGCAAGAGTTTCATCGTCTCTTCTCTGAGAGAAAGAGCCTCAACGCTCCTCTAATGCTTCGCGGGCGCGCCGACGAAGAGCATG
>JALZHC010000649.1 GCA_030914105.1 Acidobacteriota bacterium | reverse complement strand
CACGCTGCTGCCGTTGCCCGCGTCGCGGACGACGAGCCAGTATTGCTGGTCGGGCACGTCAACAAACGTGTACTTGCCGTCGCCGTCCGTCTGTCCGATGTACATCGGGTTGTTGCTCGAAGGGACGAGGAAGACCTCTTTCCAGCCGAGCGGCTTGTTCGTCTTCGAGTCCAGAGCCTTCACGTCTACGTTCAGCCTCTGGGGCGCGTTGGCCGGCTCCTTTTCCGCGGGGACGACGGCGGCACTGGCCTGGTTTCCGAGCCGCTCGACCTTCTGCGTCAACTCCTCAATCGTCGAGTTCTTGCTGTGCAACTGCGGGAGGACGCCGACGAAGGCGACCAGGACGCCCCCGACGAGCGAGACCACCGAGTTGGTGACATGCTTCCGGCGTTGAGAGGTCTGTTTGCGCGGGCGCGCCTCTTTTGCTTGGGCCACCATAAGTGTATACCTCCGGGATGTGAGTTGCGGGCCGTTCCGAAAAAATGGGTTGCGACTGAGTCTCGGCTTGCCGTCGCTGGTCGTAAAGGTTGACGGAAGGCTAAGCAGAGAGTTTCTGCTTAGCCGAAAGCGAGGAATCGCGCAGCCGAAAAGAGCGTTGGTTATGATGGCCCCGAACCCGCCCGACGCGCCCGCAGCGAAAAGGAGGCTCTCGCCTGCGTCGGGCCGCGCATGCCTCCAAAAGACCGCCACGCCCGGACGCCGGGAGCCAACGTCGGCCGGCCCCGCTTTCCGCCGGACGTCGGCAAAGACTCGCGGTCACTTCCTACAAGCTTATGCCGTTTCGGGGCAACACGTTTCATCCGTCCGCGCGCGTGGAGGGAAAATTTTGCCCTGGTTTTCGGGCCGCCGCGCCGACGGGATTGTGTGAGCGGCTGTGCCCACGACGGAGGGGCGCGGGCCTCGTGCGCTTCGGCGGCTCATCCCGCGCACGTCCCCGCCGATTTGTTACCACCCGCGTTAATAAAGTGGTAATATCCTCGCGTCATGCGGACGAACACGGTTCTCATACGGCTTGTCTTCATCGGAATCCTGAGCGGCGCGGGGTTCGTGCTCGACCCGATTGGCGCGAAGTACGCCGGCCACCCGTCCGGCGTGCCCTTCGGACTCTCGACGCACGTCCTCTCGGCCATCGTCGCCCTCCTCATCGCCGTCGCCATCATCCTCTTCGAGATACGCATCCAGAAGGCGTCACTGAAGACCCTGATTGGCGCGGGCGTCGGCTCGATCATGGGCATCGTGGGCGGAGTGCTCATAGGATTCCTCATCAGCTATCAGGAGGCCGGCGCGGTCAACCCCTCGACGAAAGCCTTCCTGACGTTGGCGCTCGCCTTCATCATGGCCTACGTCGGACTGATGGTCGGTGCGGCCAAGGGCGACTACCTCGACCTCTCCGCCCTGGGCGGCATCTTCAGCGACAAGGTGACGCGCAAGGACGTGAAGATCCTCGACACCTCTGTCATCATCGACGGGCGCATCGCCGACGTGGCCGAGACGGGCTTCCTCTCCGGCACCATCGTTATCCCGCAGTTCATCCTCCGAGAGCTGCAACAGGTGGCCGACTCGCCCGACTCCTCGAAGCGCCAGAGGGGACGGCGCGGACTCGATATGCTCAACCGCTTGCAGTCGAACTCCACGCTCGACATACAGGTCATCGACACGGACTTCCCCGCGGTCAAAGAGGTTGACCTCAAGCTGCTTGAGCTGTCGAAGGCGCTCGACGGCGTCGTCGTTACCAACGACTTCAACCTCAACAAGGTGGCGCAGCTCCACGGCATTCAGGTCTTGAACATCAACGAGCTGGCGAACTCCCTCAAGCCCGTCGTGCTGCCCGGCGAGGCGATGCGCGTCTTCATCCTGAAGGAGGGCAAGGAGTACAACCAGGGCGTCGCCTATCTCGACGACGGGACGATGGTCGTCGTGGACAACGCGCGTCGGATGATCGGCAAGAACGCCGACATCGCCGTCACGAGCGTCCTTCAGACGACCGCTGGCAAGATGATCTTCGGTCGGCTCTGCGAGGACACGGACGGCGTCATGACCGGCGAGCAGCGCGCCGCTTCGGTCGGCGGGCAGCGCCGCTCCTTCCAGCGCGAGCAGCGCTCGGCCACAGGCTCGCACGCGCCCGTCCGCAGCGCGGAACAAGAGCAGTCGTGATGAGTGATAAGTGATAAGTGATAAGACGCCGCGGTCTTCTCTTATCACTCATCACTTATCACTCATCACTTGCTTATGAATGTCGCAGTCGTCGTCGCCGCCGGGCGGGGGAGTCGCGCGGGCGGCGTGCAGTCCAAGCAGTTCCGGGAAATCTCCGGCATCCCAATCATCATCCACACGCTCAGCCGCTTCGAGCGGTGTGAGACGATTGAAGGGTCGGTCGTCGTCCTGCCCCGCGCCGACGTGGGCGACTTCGGCGCGCTCGCCGCGCGGTACGGACTGCGCAAGCTGCTGCGCGCGGTCGAGGGCGGCGAGACGCGCGCCGAGTCTGTCCGGCGCGGTCTCGAAGCTTTGCTTGATTCGAGCGTCGGCGTGGTCGCCGTGCACGACGGCGTGCGCCCCTTCGTCACGCCGGAGGAGATTGACCGGACTGTCCGCGAGGCCGAAAGGTGCGGCGCGGCCATCCTCGCCGTCCCCTTAACCGACACGGTCAAGGAGGCCGACGGCGCACGCGTCCTCGGCACGCTCGAACGCTCCCGGCTCTGGCGCGCGCAGACGCCGCAGTGCTTCCGCTTCGAGCTGCTCCGGCGCGCTTACGAACAGTCGCTCTCGGACGGCCTCGACGCCACCGACGATAGCGCACTCGTCGAGCGCCTCGGCGCGTCGGTCTCAATAGTCGAAGGCGGCGAGCACAACATCAAAATCACCACGCCGCACGACTTCGCGGTCGCAGAGATTTTAATGAGAGGTCAGAGGTCAGAGGTCGGAGGTCAGTGAAAACGCCTTCGCGGCGTTCGGCTTTTAGCTCCGCCGATTCGAAATCAATAACTGAAATCTGACCTCCGACCTCTGACCTCTATGCTTCGCATCGGCATCGGCCAAGACACGCACCGGCTCGCCGCCGGGCGACCGCTGGTTCTGGGCGGCGTGGTCGTTGACTCGGAGCGCGGGGCCCTGGGCCACTCGGACGCCGACGCCCTGGCCCACGCCGTCACCGACGCGGTGCTCGGCGCTTTGTGCGAAGGCGACATCGGCGTCCACTTCCCCGACCGCGACCCGCAGTGGAAGGACGCCGACAGCCTGCAACTGCTCGCGCGC
>JALZHC010000118.1 GCA_030914105.1 Acidobacteriota bacterium | reverse complement strand
CTCTCGCTCTCGCTGCCCGGCATGGACGAGGTGATGGCGCTCTTCGAGCTGAGCGAGGTCGAGCGCGCCGGGGAGTTCGCGCGCGTCGTCGTAGACACCGCGCCGTCGGGCCACACCTCCCGGATGCTGCGCCTGCCCGAAGTCTTCGAGCGTTGGCTGCGCGCGCTCGACCTGATGTCGGAGAAGCACCGCTACATGCTCGCGCACTTCGTGCGGGGCCGCGCGCCGCGCGAAGATGAAGTTGACCTCTTCCTGCGCGAGCTGGCCGGGCGCGTCGAGGCCGTGCGCTCGATGCTCTTCGACCCGGCCCGCGCCAGCTTCGTCCTCGTCGCCACGCCCGAAGCGCTGGCCTTCGAGGAGAGCGCGCGCTACTTCCGGACGCTCCGCGACGAAGGCATCCCCGTCACACACCTCCTCATCAACCGCGTCGAGCGCGCGCACGCCTCCTGCCCCTTCTGCCGCGCGCGCGCGCGCATGCAGACGCGCTGGCTGCGCGCGCTCACGCGCGAGTTTAAGAGCCTGCGCGCACACCGCGTCCCGCTCTTCTCCCAAGAGGTACGCGGCCCCGCCGCGTTGCGCGAGTTCGCGCGCGCCGTCTGGACGCACGAAGCAGACGGGGAGACGGGGAGACGAGGAGACGGGGAGATAGGCGAACGCGGAGATGGGGAGACGGAGGGAAGCGCGAGAGTGCGTGGCAAGATTCGTTCACCTCGTCATGCCGTCCCCACGTCCGAGCGTTCAGCGCAATCTTCCGGTCAGCAAGTCTCCCCGTCCCCTCGTCTCCCGCTCTCCCCGTCAGCGCGCTTCCCGCTGGAGTCGAAGCAGCTCGTCATCTTCGGCGGCAAGGGCGGGGTGGGCAAGACGACTGCGGCGGCCTCTTTCGCGCTCGCGCTCGCGCAGCGGGATGAGGGGGCGCGCGTGCTCGTCTTCTCGACCGACCCGGCGCACTCGCTCTCGGACAGCTTCGGCGAGCGCGTCGGCGAGCTGAAGCGCGGCGTGGCGGGCCGCTTGAACCTGGACGCGAAGGAGATCGACCCGGCGGCGCGCTTCGAGGAACTGAAGGAGCGTTACCGCAAGTGGACGGACGAGCTGTTCGAGGAGCTGACGGGCGGCTCGCGCTTCGAGGTGCAGTTCGACCGCGAGGCGATGCGCGAGTTGGTCTCGCTCGCCCCGCCCGGCATTGACGAGATCGCCGCGCTCTCGACGATCAGCGACCTCCTCGACGCGGGCGAGTACACGACAATCGTCCTCGACACAGCGCCGACGGGCCACCTCCTGCGCTTCCTCGAACTGCCGGAGGTCGCGCTCGCGTGGGTCAGGACTTTTCTGAAGCTGCTCCTCAAGTATAAGAACGTGGTACGCTGGGGCGGCGTGGCCGAAGAGCTGGTCGCGCTCTCGAAGGCGATCAAGCGCGTCGCGTCGCTCCTGACCGACGCGCGCGAGTGCGAGTTCGTCGGCGTCGCCATCCCCGAACGGATGAGCCTCGAAGAGACCGCGCGACTCGCCGCGAGCCTGAAGAGACTGAAGACGCCGATGCGGAGTCTTCTCATCAACAACCTTGTCACCGCGGAGGCCGCGCGCGCCTGCGACTTCTGCGCGTCGCGGCGTCGCGGGCAGAGCACGGTCGTCGCCGAGTTCCGCCGACGCTTCGCGCGCGGCGTCCGGATTTACGCGGCCCCGGAGCACTCGGAAGAGGTGCGCGGGCCGGAGCAGCTGCGCCGCCACTTCGAGAGCTGGCGCAAGCTGACGTGAAGACCCGGCACTCACGCCGGCCGAGACAGTGAAGCGCGGCTAGGACTTCAATGAGCAAGAGCGAGACAAAGACGAAGTCAACGCGCGGCGTGAAGAAAGTCGCGGGGGGGCGCGAGGCCGCGGGCGCGCAGAAGCAAGCCGCCGTGCCCGCACAGGGCTTCTACGTCTACTGCGTCGGCGGGCGTGACGCGCTCGCGCCGCTCTTCGACGAGGAGCTGCCGGGCGCAATCGAGGGCGAGTCCGATCTTGAGTTGGTCGGCGGCGAGCTGGCGGCGGTCGTGAGTCGCGTGCCGCTTGAAGACTACGGGGAGGGCGCGCTTGCGTCGAGGCTCGCCGACGCGACATGGACGGCGACGCGCGCGCTCAGGCACGAGCGCGTCGTCGAGCACTTCGCGCGCCGCGCGTCGGTCGCGCCGCTGCGCTTCGGGACGATCTACCTGCGGCGCGAGTCGGTCGAGCGGATGCTCGAAGAGAGGGGCGCGCAGTTGCGCTCCGTGCTCGGCAGGCTCGGAGGGCGCGAGGAGTGGGGCGTGAACGTCTTCGTCGAGCGCGCGCGTCTGCGCGAAGAGGTTGTGAACGTGAGCGGGCGTTTGCGCGAGATGTGCGAGCGCGCCACGCGCTCTTCGCCGGGACAAGGCTACCTTCTGCGCAAAAAAATCGAGTCGCTGCGGGACGAGGAGGCGCGCTCAGAGACGCGTCGCGTCGCGTCGGAGGTCGAAGAGAGGCTCGCCGAAGTGTGCGACGGCGCGGCGCGCCTGCGCGTGCTCAAGGACGAGGCGACCGAGCAGGGCGAGTTGGCCGCGCGCTTCGCTTTCCTCGTCGCGCGCACGCGCTTCAAGGAGTTCCGCGCCGCGGCCGAGCGGCTGGCCGAAGAGTACACGCCGCTCGGCTTCCGCTTCGAGCTGACCGGGCCCTGGCCGGCGTACAACTTCGTCGTCTTCGACGAAGAAAGGGAAAAAAGAGGTTAGAGGTTAGAGGCTAGAGGTTAGTTAAAGCCGTCACGCGGCTGTCGTCTGCGGGCTCAGCGGAAGATACGCCAGGCGCGACTACTAACCTCTAACCTCTAACCTCTAACCTCTCCTCTGAAATGGCAGACGAAGAGTTCGTGCTCGGAGAGGATGAGGAGCTGTCGCTTCTGGAGACGCTCGACCACGTGCTCGACCGCGGGCTGGTGATCGCGGGCGAGGTGACGATTGCCGTGGCCGACGTTGACCTGATCTACCTCGGACTAAACCTGCTCGTCGGCTCGGTCGAGACGGTCAACCGCGTCCTCGGCGAGCGCGAGCGGCGCGTCGAGCTTCTGCGCGGGCGCGCACTCGCCGCGCCGCACGCGACCGACGACTCGCCGCCCGACGCGGGGCGCGGGCGATGAGCCTGTACGTCTACTGCCTGGGCGATGCGCTCGGCGCGGGGTCGTTCGGAGACTTGCGCGGCGTGGGCGGCGCGCGAGTTCGCGTGCTCGGGCTGGGAGAGTTGGTGGCGGTCGTGAGCGAGTTCGAGGGCGAGGCCGCGGAGGTCAGCGCCGAAAACGTGCGCGCACACAACCGTGTGAACGCAGCCGCGCTCGCGCTCGCGACGCCGCTTCCCTTCCGCTTCGGCACGGTCGCGCGCGAGCAACGTCTCGCCGCATACGTTTCCGAGAACGAGGCCGCGCTCCTCGACGCACTCGCGCGCGTGCGCGGGTGTATCGAGATGAGTGTGAAGCTCAGGCGGGCGGAGAAGGCTGAAGGCAGAAGGCAAAGCGCAAAAGAAGTGGGCGAGGAAGCGGAAGGGGAACGGGGGGCCGCGCCGGATGGCGATGCGGTTGCGGCTGATGAGGCGGTCGAAGGCGCGGCGGGCGTGGGCAGAGGGACGGCGTTTCTGCTGTCGAAGCGGCGCGAGGTTCTGGGCGACGAGGCGCTGCGCCGAAGCGCGGAGGAGGTCGCCGCGTGGCTCGCGTCGCGCGTTTCGGAGCTGGTGCGCGAGTCTTCGGCGCGCGTCAGCCCTTCGGAGGCTCTCTTCGTGCGCGCGTCGCACCTCGTCGAGCGCGCGCGCCTCGAAGCGTACAGGTCGCGCGTGCGCGAGCTGACGGCCGAGCGCGCAGACCTGCACTTCCTCGCGAGCGGGCCTTGGCCGCCTTACAGCTTCAGCGACATCGGCAGAAGGTAGGTGAAGTAAGGGCGGCTCAAGCTCTGATCTTTTCCTTCTTGAGCTTAAAGCGAGTTAGACTCAACGCAGAGGCGCAGAGGACGCGGAGGATGCGCAGAGGCTTGTGCGTTTAGACGGTGAGCTTTGAAATTTGAAATCTGAAATGTGAACTCTGCAATTGCTTTCCTCTGCGCCCCCTCTGCGAACTCTGCGCCTGCGGCGTTGAATGCCACGCACTCTATGCCAAGAATGAAGCGACCGAAACGGCGGCGGGCGAGCGGGACTGCGGGGCCGCGCGTCTGTTAGAATCCCGGCCAGCGGCAAAATCAGTTGTAGACACGTCCAGCGCTTACAGGGTACTCTTGTGGAGATTCCCCCTGCATCCCCCGCTCCGGCTGAGCCGGAGGTCGAGACCGAGCACGCCGCCGAGTTCGTCGCCGAGCTGCGGCGCGTGGCCGATGCCCTGCCCGAACGCGTCAACGTGGACGCGCGCTCGGTCGAGCAGGGGCTGGCCAAGCTCGTCCTGACTTTAATCGAACTCATCCGCCGCCTGCTTGAGAAGCAGGCCGTCCGACGTATGGAGGGCGGCGGACTCAGCCCCGAACAGGTCGAGGAACTGGGCCTCGCCCTAATGAAGCTCGAAGAGAAGATGGGCGAGCTGAAAACTCAGTTCGGCCTCCAG
This sequence comes from Acidobacteriota bacterium, assembly GCA_030914105.1. Taxonomy (GTDB): domain Bacteria; phylum Acidobacteriota; class Blastocatellia; order Pyrinomonadales; family Pyrinomonadaceae; genus QHXN01. The sequence continues at coordinate 3,674 of JALZHC010000118.1, read as the reverse complement.
GACGAAGACCTGAACATTGACCTGGGGCCGGTCGGACGTTTGATTTGAAAGTAGTCAGGAGCCAGTAGCCAGGAGCCAGTAGGCTCCGCCCGGCGGAGGTTAACATTGACATCACTGGCTCCCGTCAGCAAAGCGTTTTTCTACTGACTACTGACTACTGGCTCCTGGCTTCTGACTTCTGTTTCCGGCGGCCTTTCGAGGGTCTGACGTTAGAGGACGGAGGCTGCCCCCACTCGAAAGGGAAAGCGAATTGTCTAGCGAGAGAACGAGCCTCATCACCGCGCGTCCGCCCGGTCTGGTTGACGTGCTCGACCGGATTCTGGACAAGGGGCTGGTGATCGCAGGCGACATCAAAGTTTCGCTGGCGAACGTCGAGCTGCTGACGTTGCAGATACGCCTGCTCGTCTGCTCGATTGACAAGGCCGAGCAGATCGGCCTGAACTGGTGGCGCTACGACGCGAACCTGACGACGCGCGCCGCGGTCGCAGAGGCCGAGAACGTCGAGTTGCGCGAGCGCGTCGCCGCCCTGGAGCGCGAGATCAGACAACTGAGCGCCGCGCCGGCGCGCGCCGCCGCGTCCGGCAAGGCGTCGAAGGCGCGCGGCGCTGCGAAGGGCGCGGCGCGCAAGAGCGGGAAACGCCCCCCGACGTAAAGGCAAAAGTAAAAAGGCAAAGATGAAGGCAAGCGGCAAAGAATAAGCAGTGGCTCTTCGCGCGCGAGCGCGTCCGCACTTTTGCCTTTTAGCTTTTGACTTCTTCGTCGGCCCTGAAGTTTCGACTCATTTTCGGAAGAGAGGAAGCAGACCACATGGCTGTTGAGAGAGCACCCGGCGGAACCAGTCTGATTGACGTGCTCGACCGCGTGCTGGACAAAGGCATCGTCATTGACGCGTGGGTTCGCATCTCGCTCGTCGGCATTGACCTGATTACGGTCGAGGCGCGCGTCGTCGTCGCCTCCATTGACACCTACCTGAAGTACGCCGAGGCCGTCGGCCTGACGCCCGCCGTCTCGCGCCCTGCGCTCACGCCCGGCGCCGAGCCGCTCGGCGAAGAGACTGGCCGCCGCCGCGTGACGGCGGACGTGGAAAGGCAATAGTCAGTAGCCAGAAGTCAGTAGCCGGTAGGCTCCGCCTGGCGGGCCTCGGCGCTGACATCGCTGGCGCACGAATGAGAAGATTTTCTACTGGCTACTGGCTACTGACTTCTGGCTACTGACTCATGGAGAACCGCCTGGCACACATCCCGACGTCGTCGGGTGCACTGGCCGAGGAGCCTGGGCGCGAGCTGCCGCCGCACCTCTACGAGTTCATCTTCGAGGTGACGACGCAGCTCCTGACCGCGCAGGGACTCGAAGACCAGGTCTCGCTCCTGCTCGACACGCTGACCGCAGGGATGGGCTACGCGTCGGCGGCGCTCGCACTCGTTGACAGGCGCGCGGGCGTGCTGAGAGTGCGCGGCGCTGCCGGCTTCGCCGACGACGCGACGGCCTCACGCCTTGAGTTCCCGCTCGACTCGAACGCGCCGCACGTCCGCGTCGTCCACGACGGTCGGGCCGCCTGGATCACGCGCGAAGGCGACGGCGAGGGTCGCGACTTCCTCGAACAACTCGGCTCGCCCGCAGAGATCTTCGCCCTCCCGCTCACGGGCGCGCAGCTTCCGCGCGAGCGGCGCGACGCAGACCTCTCGCTCGGCCCCGCGGAGGACGAACAGTTCTGGCCGCCGCGCTCGCGCTCGATGGGCGTGCTCTACGTCGGCGCGCGTCGCGCGGAGGTCGAGAGCGGGCAGGCCGAACTGTTGGAGCGCTTCGCGGGCCGCGTCGGCGTCGTCCTCTCCAGTACCGCGCAGGCCGAGCGCCTGAGCGCGACCGTGCGGAAGCTCCAGCGCGAGCGGCAGTGGGTCGAGTCCATCATGAAGTCGGTGGCCGACCCCATCGTGCTGACAAACCTCGACAACGAAATCCTCCTCCAGAACCGACGCGCCGAAGAACTCTTCAGCGACCGCCGCGACGCGAGCGAAGGCAAGCGCCGCGCGCTCGAGATGAACGACCTGCTCTTCTCCGCTTATCTTTCGAGCGCGGCGGTCGCCTCCGAAGAGGTCGTGGGCCGCGACCTCACGCTCGTCGACCCGCTCGAAGGCTCCGACATCCACTTCGAGGTCATCTCCACGCCGGCCTTGAACGCGCGCGGCGAGCGCATCGGCCTCGTCTCCATCTTCCGCGACGTGACAGACCTCAGGCGCGCCAACGAAGAGCTGGCGCGCAACTTCGTCAAGCTCCAGCAGACAGAGGCCGAGGCACGGCGCGAGCGCGACCGCCTCGACCTCATCCTCGAACACGTCGGCCACCCCATCGCCGTCTGCGACTCTTCGGGCAAGTTCATCCTGCTCAACCAGAGCGCCGAAACTCTCTTTCAGGATCAGGAGGGCGTGCCCGCGCCCGCGCGCCGGGCCGTGCGGAACAACGCCGTCAAGCTCACCTCCTTCATCTCGGCCCTCGCCTCCGGCGCGGAGACGGGCCGCCAGGCCGAGATTGAACTCATCGACCCGAAGACCGGCCAGGGGCTGCCGATGGAGATCACTTCGGCGGAAGTCCTGGACGCCACGGGCCAGGTGACGGCGGTCGTCTCCGTCCTGCACGACCTCTCGGAGATACGCGAGCTTGAGCGCCGACGCGTCGAGCAGCAGCTCTTCGAGTCGGAGAAGCTCGCGGCGGTCGGACGCCTCGCCGCCTCCATCGCGCACGAGGTCAACAACCCGCTCGAAGCCATCAAGAACTCGCTCTACCTGCTCTCTACCGGAAAGAAGCTCGAACAGAACCAGCGCTTCTTAGACGTCGCGCGCAAGGAGACCGAGCGCGTCTCGCACATCATCCGCCAGATGCTGGGGTTCGCGCGCCGCACGGGCGAGGTCGAGTGGGTCGCGGTCAACCAGCTTCTGGAAGAGACTTTGATACTCGTCGAGAAGAAGATGAGGCAGGGTCGCGTCGAGATCGTCCGCGAGTTCGACCAGAGCCTGCCGCGCGTGCGCGCGCGCGCCGACCAGCTCCGGCAGGTCTTCCTCAACCTTCTCTTGAACGCGCAGCAGGCGATGGAGAGCGGAGGCCGAATGCGCATCCGCACCGCGCCCGAAGGGGCGGCTTTGCAGCCGGCGGTCTCCGTCGAGATCAGCGACACAGGCCGCGGCATCTCGGAGGCCGACCTCGCGCGCATCTTCGAGCCGTTCTTCTCGACTCGGACGAAGGGCACGGGCCTCGGCCTCTGGGTGACGCAGGACATCGTGCGCCACCACGGCGGGCGCATCGAGGTGACGAGCACCGAGGGGCAGGGCACCACTTTCCAGATCATTCTTCCCGTTGACTCTCCCACGCTGGCCGAAACCGATGTCGGACACAAAGCTTAACAACCGCGCCTCCTCGAACGGCCACCGCGGCGGCACGAGTTCGCGCGTGCTCGTCGTGGACGACGAGGAGAACGTGCGCATCACGACCGCCGCCATCCTCGAACAGGAGGGCTACGAGGTGGCGACCGCCTCGGACGGGCGCGAGGCGCTGGAGATGGCCGCGCACAAACACTTCGACCTCGTCCTCACAGACCTGCGCATGGACGACATGGACGGCATCGCGCTCCTACACGATTTGCAGACGCAGCACACCAGCGTCGTCACCATCGTCCTCACGGG
>JALZHC010000648.1 GCA_030914105.1 Acidobacteriota bacterium | reverse complement strand
GCCTTCCTCCGAAACTTCTTCGCGCGCCACGAAGGCAAGTACGACCTCAGCCTCTCAGAGACCCCGGAGCCCGTCGAGGCCGCGCGCCTCTGACCCGTCGAGTATCACGACGACTCCCATCATCCACCAGACGAGCAGCGCGACCTCGGCGTCGCCGAAGTTGTAGTTGACGAGCGAGCTGGCGAGGAAGCCGGCGAGCGCGCCGGCGAGGCCGAGGGCGAGGCCGTGGGTCGAGGCGTCGTCGGAGTCGCGCCAGAGACGTTCGGCGCGCAGGGCCTGCCGCCAGAAGGCGTACATCAGCCAGAGCCAGAGGAGGAGCGCCGGCAGGCCGCGGTCGAAGGCGAGCTGGAGCGGCGTCGAGTGCGCGTGCAGCATGTCGTGGCCGGGGAAGCCCCACTCGCTCCAGTGCAGGTGCATCGCGTCCATGCCGTGACCGAAGACCGGATGCAGCCACACGCGGCGGGCGACGACGCGCGCCACCTGCGCGCGCAGCGACGCGCTGTCGTCCTTCAATTCGAGCGCGCCCGTCGCGCGCGTCCGCCAGACCGAGATGCCGCCGAAGGAGAGCGTGAGCAGGATGACGACGGCGAGCGCGACGTGCTGTTTGTCGCGCGGCGTGGCGAGATAGGCGACGACCGCCGCGCCGACGGCGAAGGCGACGGTCGAGGTGCGCATCGCCGTCAGGGAGAGTCCGAAGGCGAGCACGACGAAGGCGAGCGAAGGGAGATAGACGCGCCAACGCCGCCAACGCCGTCGGCTTCGTCCGTCCACGCTTCTTTCTTCCTCACCTCGTTCTTCCTCACTTCGTCCGTCCACGCTTCGTCCCTCCCGGCTTCCTCCGCCTTCGCGCGACTGCGCGCGGCGACGCCAGGCGGCGAGCGCGAAGCCCAAGGCGAACTGCGCGATGATCTGGAGCTGCTCGGCGAAGGTCTCGTAGTGGCGCGTGAAGCCGGAGGCGCGGAAGCTGTGCGTGCGCCCGCCGCCCTTGATGCCCGAAGGCGACGCGTCGGCGCGCATCTCTTCGGACACTTCGGGGCCGGGCCACTCGACGTGCTCGCCGCGCGAGATGACGCTCAAAGAGACGCGCCCGCCCGCAGGCGTCCGCCTTATCTCATCGTCAATCTCTTCGACCGACGCGACGCGGCGTCCGTTCACGCGCCACACGGCGTCGCCCTCGCCGAGAGGCGTCGCCGCGCGCAGAGGGCTGTCGCTGCTGAGCGCCGTCACCACGACGCCGCGCCCGACTATCAAATCGCCCACGCCCCACAGCACGCCCGCCACAGCCGACACGACGAGTACGGCGGCGACCAGCACGGCGCTGCGCCGCGTGAGGATGCTCTGCGCGAGATAGAAGACGAGGAAGGTGCTGACGTTGACGAGCTTCGGGATGCTCTCGCGCGGCTCCGCGGAGAGGAGGCACGACAGCACAGTCCAGCCGACGAAGAGCCACAGCGGCAGGTCGAGCGCAGTGCGCCTGACGCCCGCCCGCCTCTTCAAAGCGACGCGCACGAGCCAGCCCGCGACCGCCGCCGACAGGCCCATCCAGGAGCCTGCAATCGAGTGCGGCGCGGCCACGGCGAAGAGGAACAGGCAGGCGAGCGTCGCGTGTTCGAGCCACAAGTGGAAGAATGAAGGATGAAGGCGGAAGGATGAAGGCTGTGCGTTGGAGGCGTGAGCGGTGAAAGCGGAGTGGCTTTCGGTCGTCGCCCCCTCGCCGTTCGGCCCTTCCCCTGCGTCCGACACTTCATCCTTCATCCTTCATCCTTCATCCTTCATTAGTACGCCTCGCCGCGCAGGAGCACGGGCAGCGTGCGCAGCATGATCTTGAGGTCGAGCCAGAGCGACCAGTTCTCGATGTAGAAGAGGTCGAGGCGAACCATCTCGTCGAAGGAGAGGCGGTTGCGGCCCGACACCTGCCAGAGTCCCGTCATCCCCGGCTTCATGTCGAGACGCTTGCGGTGCCAGAGTTCGTAGGCTTCAACTTCATACGGAATCGGTGGGCGCGGGCCGACGACGCTCATGTCGCCGCGCAGCACGTTCAAGAGCTGCGGCAGCTCGTCGAGGCTCGCGCGCCGCAGCAGCCGCCCGACGCGCGTGACGCGCGGGTCTGCGGCGAGCTTGTAGACGGGCCGCAGGCTGTCGCCCATGTTCGTGTCGGGCTGCCCCTTGATGTAGCGGCGCTGGTACTCGCGGTGCTCTCGGTCGTCGGAGCCGGCGCGCATCGTCCGGAACTTGAGGAAGAGGAAGATGCGCCCGTCCATGCCGACGCGCTCCTGCGCGTAGAGGACGGGGCCGCGCGAGTCGAGCTTGATGAGCGCGGCGAGGACGAGCCAGAGAGGCGCGAGCAGGACGAGCGCTGCCCCGGCGACCAGGATGTCGAAGGCGCGTTTCAAGAGTCGCGCGCCCGGCCCCAGAGGCTCGCGGAAGAGCGTGATGACGGGGAGCACGCCGATCTGGTCGGCCTCGGTCTTGCGCGGGATGGAGTTGAAGAGGCTCGGCGCGACGCGGAACTCGACGCCGCGGCGGCGGCCCACACGCATCATCACGTCGAACAGGAGGTCGCCCGGCACTGCGGGGTCTGTGATGATGACTTCGTTTGCGCCGGTCTCGCGGATGGCTTCGGGAAGCGTCGAGAGGTCTGCGACGATGGGCACGCCCTCGAACTCGCGCGGCGCGTCGTCGGTGGGCGCGCCCGCCTCGACGATGCCGATGACCCTGTAGCCCAGCTCACGCCGCGCGCGCATCTCGCGCACGCACAGCGCCGCCTCGCGCCCGCGCCCGACGACCAGGGTCGGGATGAGATTCACCTCGCGCCTTCGGACTGCGCTCTGCACGGCGCGGGCCGCGAGCCGTAGAGAGGTGTACGCGCCGAGCGCGAGCAGGAAGTCGAGGACGAAGACGCCGCGCGCGTATGAGAAGGCGCGGAACTCGAACCCGCCGCGGTAGAGAAAGGCCCACGCCACGACGAGCAGAGACCCGACCGCCGTCGCTCGAAAGACGCGCACGCACTCGTCCAGATATGAGAACTCTCCGCGCAGGCGGTAGAGGTCGTAATACGCCGCCGCGAGCAGGCGCACCACGACGACGAACCACAGCAGCGCCGCGTAAGGCTGAAACTGCGCGCTCCACCAGACGCCCTCGCGCAAGCGCGCCAGAGTCCAGCCGCCCGCGCGAAAGCCCGCGAACGCGCTGCCCTCGCGCACCACGTAGGCCGCGACGAACGACGCGACCGCCAGGCACGCGTCCGCCACGA
>JALZHC010000117.1 GCA_030914105.1 Acidobacteriota bacterium | reverse complement strand
CTCTTGAAGAGCGCGAGGCCGAGGACGCAGGCGAGGACGAGGCTGCTGTAGAAAGTGACGGCTCCGCCGACGAACTTGCCGGGGAGGTTGCCGACGAAGGGCATCTGGAAGGGCGAGGTAATAAACGCGACGAAGAGGCCGGCGAAGAAGCTGAAGACCTCAAGGGCCACGTACATCAGGAAGGCTTTGAAGTAGATCGCGCCCATGTGGCGCATCGTGTCGAGGCCGACGAGAGGGTTGATGACCGACTTAAACTCCTCAGTCCAGCCGGCGACCAGCAGCGCCATCGGGTAGTAGAAGGCGGCCCAGCCGAGCGCGGCGAGCGTGAGCAGGATGATCAGACCGGGTCTGGCCACCAACTGCCGGACGACCGTCAGAGCTGTGCTCTCCTCCTCCTGCCGCTCCGAATCTTTCATGGCCTGCGCCATCTGCCCGCGCGGCGTCATCGCCTGAACCTTCCGCTCAAGCTCCGCCTCCTCTTCCGCGCTCCCGCCGTTGGCGAGCGTCTTCAGGTCGTCGCGCGTCATAGCGCGCGAGGCGGCGGGCGGCTGCTGCGCGAGCGCGATTGGCTTGCGGCTGCCGACGCCGAACCAGCCGAAGAGGAGCGCGAAGACGAGCAGGACGATGGGGCCGATGGTGACGAGCGTGATGCCGACGCCGAGGAAGAGCGGGACGACCACGTCGTCCCAGAATGAGAACGCGCCGAAGTCCGGCATGAAGTCGCGTTCGACGTGGCCGTAGCCGACGCGGCGTATGACGAGCGAGATGCAGCCGAACAGAAACGCCCACGCGAGGAGCTGCGAGCGCAGGCCGGCGAGATTCAGCAGGCCGTAGAGCACCGCGCCGCCGATGAGGCTCGACGTGTGCCGGAACGGGTAGACGAGCGCCTCTCGGAAGTCTCCGAAGCCGAAGCCTGTGCTCTGCCGCTCGTAGAGGTTCGTGCGCGACTTGATTGATTCGAGCGGGTCGCAGAAGCCGCCGCACAAGGGGCAGAGCAGGACGCTACTGGCCTGCACCTGATTCGGGCACGCGCGGCAGAAGGTCGCCTGACAGAAGCGGCACACGAGCGTCGCCGCCTGAAGCGGATGGAAGCGGCAGGCCGAAGAGAGCGACGGCGCACCTTCGTCGCCCGCGAGCGTCTGCGGCCACTCGACTTCATGCGCATGCGAGGCCGCGCCGTGCGTCTGTGACGCCGCGCCGTGCGTCTGCGACGACGCCGCGGGCGCGTGTGACTCGGCTGCGGTCACGTGCGTCGGTTCAAACGCGGCGGGCGCGTGCGCCGGTTCAAACGCGACGCTCGCGGGCTGCGCGTCGAACGCGACGCTCGCGGGCGGCGGAGCGGGCGCGTCCGTCTGCGCAGGCGGCGTGGGCTGCTCCTCGCCCGTGAAGACCCGGCGCAGGCCGGGGGCGCGTCCGGCCTCGATCCACTTGAGGCTGCCTTTGCGAACCATGTCGGTGGGCTGCACAAGCCCCTCGACGATCCACTGCTTCAGCGTAGGCAGGTCTGCCTGGTAGACCTCTTCGCCGGTCTTCACCTGCCAGATTTCCGTCTCGGACTTCATAGTCGTTCTCCGCGAGGCTAGTAGAATGTGAAGTGCGCGACCCGTTAACGGGCCGCCGCGCGCGCGAACGCTCGTTCAGCTATTTCTCCCCGGCTCGTCTATAAGCGGAAGCGTGAGGCTTCGGATGCGCCGCGCCGAAGGAGCCTCGTGCGCGGCGCGGAAACGAACTGCTTACGCGGCTCCCCGAAAGAGCCACGTAAGCAGTATGAAAAAGCGGCGCGACCCCTGTCAACGGAAAAGATATTTCGGTTGACCGAACGTTCGCGGATTTGCTAGGTTGTTAGTGGCACTCCCGACCGTGCCACCCGCCCAGCATGCCGCGGACTCACAGCCCGCCGAAGAAAAGGAAATCCCCTAATGAGCAGTAAGAAATGCCCGCAATGCGGACTGGTCAACTACTCCTTCGAGGAGCAATGCAAGAGGTGCGGGATCGCGCTGGCTAGTATTGCTCCCGAGACTAATATCTCCCCCCGACGACAAAAAATGTCTAGGGACTGTTCGCGGTGCGAGAGCGCTGAGACGCGAAGCTTCGAGATGGCTTACGCGAGCAGCACGGCCACGGGTTCGCTCGTCGCCACTTCTTACAATTTCAATATAGGCGCGACCCTAACGGGTGGGAGTCTGACGCAGCAGAGTGCGCTTGCGGCATATGTGACGCCGCCCAGAGCGCCGAGAAAGGACGCCTCGCTCGTTGTCGTTTGCGGCTTTGGCGCTCTCTTTGTCGCCGCCATCCTCTGCGCTATTACTTTCGGAGACGCGTTTCCGGCCTTCCGCTTTCTTATAGTCGTAGCCGCAACCGTATCCGCGGCTATGGCAGTGTATAAACATCAGACCAGGGAGTTTCAGAAAGCGCAAAGCATCTACCAGGAAGCTCTCGCGTACTGGCGGCGCTCTTGGATTTGTCTGAGGTGCGGCCACCGCTGGGCACTCTGATTAAGGCTCGATGTGCGCGATGAAGAGAATTGCGCTCGCGAAGACGAAGTAACAATCAGGCTGCATGGATTAAGGGCTGAGGGACGCTCGAAGGTTTGAGCGTCCCTCAGCCTTTCAAGCCACTGCGCGCATGAAGGGCCGCACGGCCTTACTGCTTGATGCCCATCTCGGTGAGCATGAAGGCGTAGTTGAAGGCGGCTTCGTGGAGGGCGTCGTAGCGCCCGGAGGAGCCGCCGTGGCCCGCGCCCATGTTGATCTTGAAGATGAGAGGGTTCTTGTCGGTCTTCAGGGCGCGGAGTTTGGCGACGTACTTGGTCGGCTCGTGGAAGAGCACTTGGCTGTCGTTCAGGGAAGTCTTGACGAGCATTGCCGGGTAAGCCTTCGCCCCGACGTTGTCGTAAGGGGAGTAGGAGAGCATGTAGTCGAAGTTCTCTTTGCTCTTGACGGGGTTGCCCCATTCCTCCCACTCGCCCGCCGTCAGGGGCAGCGTGTCGTCAAGCTCCGTGTTGATGACATCGACGAAGGGCACGCCGACGACCGCGGCCTTGAAGAGATCGGGTCGCATGTTCAGAACCGCGCCCATCAGCATCCCGCCGGCTGACGCGCCCGTGATCACCAGACGGTCTTTCGACGTGTAGCCTTCCTTGACGAGGTGCTCGGCGCAGGCGATGAAGTCTGTGAAGGTGTTCTTCTTCGACATCATGCGCCCCTGGTCGTGCCACTCCTTGCCGAGGTCGCCGCCGCCGCGGATGTGCGCGAGCGCGAAGACGACGCCGCGGTCGAGCAGAGAGAGCCGCGCCGAGCTGAACGTGACGTTCGAGGGGATGCCGTATGAGCCGTAGGCGTTCAAAAGCATCGGGCGGCTGCCGTCGAGCTTCAAGTCCTTCTTGTAGACGAGAGAAACGGGAACCTTAACGCCGTCGGGCGCGGTCGCGTAGGTTCGCTCGGACTTGTAGAGCGAAGGGTCGTAGCCTCCGAGCACGGGCTGCTGCTTGCGCAGCTCGCTCTTGCCGGTCTTCACGTCGTAGTCGTAGACCGAGGAGGGCGTGATGAAGGACTGGTAGTTGTAGCGAACCTTTTGGGTGTCGAACTCTCGGTTCGCGCCGAGGGAGATCGTGTAGACGGGTTCGGGCACAGTGATGTCGGCGGCCTTGCCCGTCTTGATGTCCACGACGCGCAGCACTGGCGTTGCGTTGCCGCGCTCGGAGACGACGTAGAAGTCTTTGAAGAAGTCCACGGAGTCGAGCATGACGCCGGCGCGGTGCGGGATAACCTCCTGCCAGTTCTCTTTGCCGGGTGCGGCGATGGGCGCGGAGACGAGGCGGAAGTTGCGCCGGCCCCCGTCGTTCGAGCGGATATAAAACTTGTCGCCGTGGTGGTCGGCGTAATACTCGTGGCCGGCCTCGCGCGGGCTGATGACCTTGAAGGCTTCGCCGGGCCGGTCTGCCGGAAGGTAGCGCACCTCGCTCGTCGTGTGGCTCGCCGAGGTCAGAAGGATGAAGCCGCGCGAGCGCGTGCGCTCGACGCCGATGCCGAACATCTCGTCCGGCTCTTCGTAGACCAGCTCGTCCGCGCCCTCACGGCCGAGCACGTGGCGATAGAGGCGGTAAGGATTCTTGTTGACCGGGTGGTCAACGACATAGAAGAGCGTCTTATTATCGTTGGCCCAGGCGGCGCTCGAACAGCGCTCGGCGATCTTCGTCACACGCCCGTCGCGGAGGTCTTTGACGTAGAGAGTGTATTCGCGGTAGCCGGTCTCGTCGGTCGAGTAGGCCAGGAGGTGCGTGTCGGCGCTCACGTCAAACTCGCCGACGGCCATGAAGCTGTGCCCTCGCGCCATCTCGTTTAAGTCGAGGATGACTTCTTCGGGCGCGCTCATCGTGCCTTTGCGGCGTGCGAAGGTCGGGTACTGTTTGCCCTGCTCGGTGCGCGTGTAGTAGAGGTAGCCGCCCAAGGCGTAGGGGACGTTCGTGTCGGTCTCCTTGATGCGCGAGAGCATCTCTTTATAGAGCTTCTCCTGGAGGGCTTCGGTCGGCTTCATCCAGGCGGCGGTGTAGGCGTTCTCGGCCTGGAGATAGGAGATGACTTCCGGGTTCTTCTTGTCGCGCATCCAGAAGTAGTCGTCCGAGAGCGTCTTGCCGTGGACGGTCGTCGTGTGCGGAATCTTTTTGGCGACGGGCGGGGCGCTCGTCGTCGCGTCGTTGTTCGTCAGCGTCTGTGCCATCGTCAGAATAGATGTCGTCGCCATGAGCGCCAGCAGCGCCAGCGGCAGGGGAATCTTTCCACGGCTGGTCTCCTTCGGGTCTCTACTGTCTCTTCGGCGGGTCTGGGATTTTTACGGGCGAGCGCGCCTCCGCGCTAAAGACGCGGCGGATTATAGAGAAGGCAAAAGTAAAAAGGCAAAAGGCAGAGAAGCGGGGACTAGGGGTTAGGGGTTAGTAGTTGAGCTATTATCGCGTCGGGCTGTCAAGACGCGGCGGCAGCTTTTAACCAACCCCTAACCCCCAACCCCTAGTCCCCGCTTTTATGGCTTGCGCGCGGCGGCGCGGCGGTTGTACGCTGTGCGCCGTCCGCGCGTCCGCGCGCCGCCAAAGAATCCGAACCGCGAGCCGGGCGGCGCGTTTAAGCCGAGAGGTCAGGCTCACGGCCTACCGCTCCCTTTTACGTCCGCCGCACGCCGGAGGTCATTCGAACATGCTCACGCGCGCCCCCTCCGCACAACAATCCCCGAAGGCCCGAACGTCTCCAAAGCCGCGGCCTCGCTCGGAGTTGTGCGCCGCGTTCTCCTTTCAGGCTGATGCGCGACCTTCGCGGGCCGCCGTCCTCTTTCTCCTCGCCGCCGCGCTCTGTGCCGCGCTCAGCTCAGTCCGAACCTTCGCGCAGGCGCAGAGGGTGGAAGCGCCCGCCACGGTCGTGGGCCGCGTGACCGACGGCGAGCACGGGCTTGCGGGCGTCGCCGTCGTGCTCATGTCGAGCGAACAGATGGCGCTGCCCCGCACGGTCGCGCACGCGAAGACCGACGCCGAAGGCGGCTACCGCATCACGGGCGTGCCGCCCGGTCGCTACAAGATCATCCCCTTCTCGCCCACCTACATCGTGCAGGGCCTGACCCTGTATGACTACCCGCCGGGCAAGCCCCTGAACCTCTCTGCGGGCGAGTCGGTCGAGGGCATAGACTTCCGCCTTGAGCGCGGCGGCGTCATCACGGGCCGAGTCACGGACGCCGACGGCAACCCCGTCATCGGCGAGCAGGTCTCGGTCGTACCCTACGCCAGCAACGAACAGCAGCGGCAGTTGCTGCAACAGCAGCCGCAGCAGCGCGGCCCCTTCGACGTGCGCGACTACGCGACCGACGACCGCGGCGTCTACCGCATCTACGGACTGCTGCCCGGCACATACCACGTCAGCGTCGGGCAGGACGGCGAAGGCGGCGCGCTCAGCTACGGCAGACGCCGCCTCTACCGCCGAACCTTCTACAACGGCGCGACCGAAGAGTCGCAGGCTTCGACCGTCGAGGTCACGGCGGGCGGCGAGACGAGCGACGTAGACATCACGCTCGGCAAGGCCGTGAAGACCTTCCGCGCCTCTGGCCGCTTCGTCAGCGCCGAGACTGGGCAGCCCGTCGCCAACATCTCTTACGCCTACGGCCCCGTCCGCGCCGACGGTCGCCTCGCCGGCGGCTTCGGCGGCGGCCTCATGACGAACGAGCGCGGCGAGTTCCAGGCCGAGGGACTCGCGCCCGGACGCTACACAATCTTCGACGCGGGCTTCGGCCTCGCGCAGAACAACGACGGCGAACTCTACAGCGACCCCGTGACCTTCGAGGTGGTTGACTCCGACGTGACCGGCATCGTCGTCAAGCTGCGGCGCGGCGCGTCCGTGAGCGGCGTCGTCACAATCGAGGGCGTCGCCGACCCGGCGACCGCCGCGCGCCTGCTCAAAGGCGTCACCCTCTACGGCTTCCCGCAGTCGACGAGTCAGACCGTCGTGCCCAACGGCGCGCGCAGCCTCCCGCTCGGCCCGGACGGCAGCTTCCGCCTCGCCGGCCTGCGCGCCGGCAAGTTGCGCCTCTTCTTGAACGGCGACCTCTCGAAGGAGCTGAAGCTCTCGCGCGTCGAGCTGAACGGCGCGAACGTGACCAGCAGCGGCCTCGACATCGCCGAGGGCGCGCAGGTGACGGGCGTGCGCGTCGTCGTCTCCTACGGCTCGGGCGTCATCAGCGGCCAGATCAACTTCGTGAACGGGAGTATGCCCTCGGGCGCGCGTATCTACGTCTTCGCGCGCCGCGTCGGGGGCGAGGAGACGAACGCCGACATGGCCGAGGCGGACACGCGCGGGCGCTTCGCGGTGGAGCACCTTCCGGCGGGCGAGTACGAAGTCCAGGCGCGCGTCATGGTCTTCCAGCCCGGCGCGCGCCCGGCCATGAGCGAGCCGCAGCACGTCTCGCTCGGAGAAGGCGGCGACATGAACGTCACGCTCACGGTGGACATGAACGCGCCGCCCAAAGGAGGCAGACCTTGAAGTCCTCGCAAGAGTCCTCGCAGAAGTCGTCGCAGGAGCCTTCGCAGGAGTCCTAGCGCAAGAGCTTGAAGACTGCGCGGAACACTTCGCGCGCGCTCGCCCTCGCCGCCTGCGCCGCACTCTTCTTCGCCGCCAGAGACGCGCGCACGCAGCAGACGGTCGTCATCACAGAGGTCGGGCCGCACGCGCCCGTCGTCCAGCAAACGCCCGTCCCTCAGACTACGCACGCGGCGAGCACGAGGCCCGCGCGCGACGAAGGCTCGGCGAGAGCCTCGCGCGGGCCTGACTCGATCAGCGGGCGCGTCGTGGGCGAGGGCGGCGAGCCGCTCGGCGGCGTCAGCGTCTACGCGAACCCACGTTCGTTCGCGCCCATCGCGCGCACGCAGCACACCGCGCAGGCCGACGACGACGGCGCTTTCCGCATCCGCGGACTCGAACCCGGCATCTACAACATCAACGTCTTCATGCCCGGCTACGTCCCCGAACCCGACCCCGTCACGGGCCGCGTAGGCGGCGAGTACAAGCCCGGCGATACGGCCACCGTCCGTCTCGTCAAAGGCGGCGTCATCACGGGCACGGCCACGGACGCGCAGGCTCAGCCCCTGGTCGCGCTCGGCGTGCGCGCCTTCCGCGTGCGCGACCTCGACGGCCACGCCGCGCCGCCCTCCGCCGTCTACATCGGCAACGGCAGGACGGACGACCGCGGCGTCTACCGCATCTACGGATTGCAGCCCGGCGTCTACCTAGTCGTCGCGGGCGGCCCCGGTGCCACGACCTTCGGCTTCGTCACGCCCTATCAGATGGACACGCCGACCTTCTATCCCTCTTCCACGCGCGACACGGCGGCTGAAGTCACCGTGCGCGCCGGCCAGGAGTCGGCGGGCGTTGACATACGCTACCGCGAAGAGCAGGGCCACCGCGTCACGGGCAAGCTTGAGTTCTCCTCGCCGCCCGCGGACGGGAACATCGCCACCAGTCTCATCCTCTCTTACGCCTCTTCGGGACTGTTGGCCGGGGTCACTTACGTCAACCCGCTCGCGCCCTCCGACTCCTTCTCCTTCGACGCCGTCGCCGACGGCGACTACGACCTGCAAGCGACGAGCGGCGGGCGCGACGGATTGACGAGCGCCGCGACGCCGCTGCGCGTCACGGTCAGGGGCGCTGACGTCGTGGGCCTGCGCGTCAGGCTCACGCCGCTGGCGAGCGCCGGCGGCACCGTCCTCGTCGAGCGCGCGAGC
>JALZHC010000647.1 GCA_030914105.1 Acidobacteriota bacterium | reverse complement strand
CCTCTGCCTCTTCGCTTCGGGACTTGCGAGCGCGGGCTTCGACGCGCGACACAAAAAGACCGACAGCGTCTTCTACTTCCTCGACGCCGACACGCAGCGCGCCCGTTGGGTGAGCACCGACGCCGCGCCCGACAGTTGGACTTCACAGTTCTTCAAACCGGGCGCGCAGAGGACGAGCCTCGGCGAAATTTTTCCGTGGGCGAAGCAGTCTTGCCTGACGGGCGACGCGACGCCCGCGAGCCTGCCCGCGCCGGACGTGCAGACGGTTGACGCTCGAACGGAGGCCGACGGCACGAGAACAGTCCGCCTGCGCATCACCTCCGCGCGGCGCGCGCCGATGATACTCTTCTACGCCAGCGCGGACGCGGGCACACTCCGCGCCGTCCTCGGCGGCGAGACGCTCGCCGGAGAGTCGGCCACGAACGGCGGCGTAACGGACGTTCTGCGCGTCTCTTACGCCGCGCCTCCGCCGGAGGGTTTGGAGCTCACCCTGAAGACGCGCGCAAACGGGCCGCTCACTCTCGTCGTCGAAGACCTTTCGTTCGGCCTGCCCGAACTTCCGGGTCAGCCTTTCCGTGCCCGGCCCGAAGACACGATGCCCGTGCCCTCCTACCGCACGAGCGACACCACCGTCGTCAGGCGTTCGTTTGAACTCGGCGCGCTTCCGACCGACGCGCCGAACGCCTCGCGGCTTAACGAACCAGATTGAGGAGAATGAAAATGATTCTAATCACGGGCGGCACGGGGACTACGGGGAGGGAAATCATAAGCGAGCTTCAGCGGCTCGGCGCGACGGGCGTGCGCGCGCTCGTGCGCGACGCGGGCCGGGCTTCGTTCATACGCGAGGCCGGCTTCGAGACAGCCGAAGGCGACTTCGACAGGCCGGAGACTCTGGACGCCGCGCTCGCGGGCGTCGAGCGTGCGCTGCTTCTGACGCCGCCCTCGCCCAAGACCTTCGAGTTTCAACGCGACTTCATCGAGGCGTCGAAGCGCGCGGGCGTGCGCCGCGTCGTCAAGTTCTCGGCCTTCGGAGCCGACGCCGACGCGCCCGAAGGCTTCGGCAAGTGGCACGGCCAGGCCGAAGATTACCTGAAGCAGTCCGGCCTCGCCTGGACGATGCTCCAGCCGAACTTCTTCATGCAGAACCTTCTCGGACAGGCGCAGCAGATCGCCGCCGAGGGCCGCATCTACCAGCCGGTCGGCGACGCGAAGGCGAGCTTCATAGACGTGCGCGACATCGCCGCGGTCGCCGCGCGCGCGCTCGTCGAAGACGGACACGAAGGCAAGTCATACGTCCTCACAGGCCCGGAGGCGCTCTCATACGCGGACGTGGCCGCGAAGCTCTCGACCGTCGCGGGCAGGCAGATAACTTACGTCCCCATCACGCCGGAACAGTTCCGCCAGGGCGCGCTCGCGGCGGGCCTGCCCGAATGGCTCGTCGGCGCGCTCGAACGCCTCAACGAAATCTTCGCCGCAGGCTACGCCGCCGAAGTGACCGACCACGTCCGCGCCGTTGGCCGCAAAGAGCCGACCACCTTCGACCAGTTCGCGAGAGATAACGCGCAGGCGTTCAAGGGCGGCCAGGTGGGGTAAGGAGAAAGGGTAAAGGGGACGGGTAACAGGGACTATTCATTCTTGAGTCTGGAGGCTCAGTTATTCACCGCAGAGACGCAGAGGACGCAGAGGGGGCGCTGAGGAATTCAGAATTTCAAATCTCAAATCTGTGATTTCAAAGTTCAACGTCTCAAGGCGCAAGCCTCTGCGCATCCTCCGCGTCCTCTGCGCTTCTGCGGTGAACTCCCGGTGCTCTATGCTCAAGAATGAATAGTCCCTGGGAAGGGCAAGAAGCGAGGTTTCTTCCTTTACCCCTTCCCCTTTACCCTTTAACCTTTCCCCGGAGGATTTGTTTATGAAGGCGATCAGAGTTCACGAGTTCGGCGGGCCGGAGGTCTTGCGCCTGGAGGATGTAGAGGGGCCGCGGCCCGCGGCGGGACAGGTCGTCGTGCGCGTGCGCGCGGCGGGCGTCAACCCCGTGGATACGTACATACGCAGCGGCGACCACGCGGTCAAGCCGCCGCTCCCTTACACGCCGGGTCTCGACGCCGCCGGGGAGGTCGAAGCCGTGGGCGAAGGCGTCGCGCGCGTGCGCGCAGGTCAAAGGGTCTACATTGCCGGGAGCTTGAGCGGCACTTACGCGGAGCTGGCCTTGTGCGACGAGTCGCAAGTGCACTCGCTGCCTGACGGCGTCTCGTTTGCGCAAGGCGCGGGCGTAAGCACGCCTTACGCGACAGCCTACCGCGCGCTCTTCCAGCGCGCGAAGGGCGTGCCGGGCGAGACCGTCTTCGTTCACGGCGCGAGCGGCGGCGTGGGCACGGCTGCCGTGCAGATAGCGCGTGCCGCGGGCTTCAAGGTCGTCGGCACAGCCGGAACCGAAGAGGGGCGCAAGCTCGCAGCAGAGCAGGGCGCGCATCACGTGCTCGACCACCACGCGCCCGACTACCTTGAAGAGCTGACCAGGCTCACCGACGGGCGCGGGCCGGACGTAATCCTGGAGATGCTCGCCAACGTGAACCTGAACAGAGACCTCGAAGTGGTCGCACGGGGCGGGCGCGTCGTCGTCATCGGCTCGCGCGGCGCGGTCGAGATCACGCCGCGCCTCGCGATGACGCGCGAGGCGAACGTTCTGGGGATGGTGCTCTTCAACGCGTCGCCGCAGGAGCTGGCGAGCGTCCACGCGGCCATTGTCGCCGGCCTCGAAGCGGGGACGCTCCGGCCAGTGGTCGGGCGCGAACTGCCGCTCTCGGACGCCGCGCGCGCGCACGAGGAGGTCTTGAAGCCGGGCGCTTACGGCAAGATCGTTCTGCTTCCCTGAGCTGCGGCGCTGATGTCAAAGCCGAGGAGCTTTCCTTCGGGCGTGAAGCGGACATTGAGCGCGTAGCCGCCGACGCGCAGCAGTCCTTCGCCGCGGATGACGGGCCGGCGGTTCATGCAGGGTCGGCTCACGGCCACGGCGCGCACGCGCGTCGCCGCCGCGGCGTGGCAGACGAAGGCCGCGGAGACCGTCAGGCAGGCGGCAAAGATAATCCTCTTCCAGCGCTCAATCTTCATCCCGAACCTCTCTTCCAGTCGGAAACGGTTGCACCCTGCGAGGTAGCCTGTAATCTAGTCGTGCCCCGTGTAAATGTCATCACGCGCCCGTAAAGAGAGGTAAAAAGTTGTAAAAGCCCTGTAAAAGCCGCCCCGCGGGTAGAGACGCGGGAGC
>JALZHC010000646.1 GCA_030914105.1 Acidobacteriota bacterium | reverse complement strand
GTCTGCGAAGCAGTTCTCCAGGTCGGCGCTGACCGGCAGGTCGGTCGCCGCCGCGAGCTGGCGGCAGTGTTCAATCGCCTCGTCGCGCGTGACCTCTCCGTCCAGACGCCCCTGCGAGAGTGCGAAGCCGGCGCTCGTTGTCGCCAGCGCCTCGAAGCCGAGTCCCTCCAGCAGCCGCGCCGAGCCGGCGTCCCAGGGGTTCGGTATGACGAAAGCGCCCTCGCGCCCGTGCAGCGCCTTGAACCTCTCCGCCTTTTGCTTCTGAGTCGTCACCTGAATCCTCCGAGTCTCTCTTGCCGCGGCGCTCGGTTTGTTCGCGTCGCGAGCCTCCAGCTTAAACGGAATCCGTGCGAGGTCAAGTGCCGCTTTCCCGTCGCCGCGCGAGACCACTTCGACGTTCGCGCGCGTTCAAATCGGGCGGGCGACGAGCGCACGCAAGGTTAGCAGAGCTTTCAACCGTCACGTCCGGCGCGACGGACGTGACAGGAATCGCCGCGATACGTTATGCTTTGGCGGTTGCGTGCTGTTTGAATTTCCGGCAATTCTCAGGTCTTCGCGTCAGGGCGCGAAGGGACTCGAAAAGTTTGGCGACCGTGGGCCGCCGTCTCTGCCGTTTAGTTCTCTTAATCCTCAGCTATTTTTTATTTCAAAGCAGTGAAGCTTGCTTTCTTCCTGCGGCTCAAGGGGAAATAAAAAAGGAGGAGGAGTTCTGCCATGTCGTTGGCGAAGAAGCTCTCGGCGGAGTTCGTCGGAACGCTCTGGCTCGTGCTGGGTGGTTGTGGCAGCGCGGTCTTAGCGGCGGCTTTCCCTAACCTCGGAATCGGGTATGCCGGCGTCGCGCTGGCCTTCGGGTTGACGGTTCTGACGATGGCCTACGCGGTCGGGCACATCTCTGGCTGTCATCTGAACCCGGCGGTGACGTTCGGCTTGTGGGCCGGCAGACGTTTCCCGGCGGGACAACTCTTTCCCTACATCGCCGCGCAACTCGTGGGCGCGATTGTCGGAGCCGGGATTCTGTACATCATCGCCAGCGGCAATCCGAAATTCAGTCTGGCGAGCGGGTTTGCCTCCAACGGTTTCGCCGAACACTCGCCGGGCGGGTATTCGCTCGCGGCCTGCCTGGTGACGGAAGTCGTGATGACCTTCTTCTTCCTGGTCATCATCCTCGGCTCGACGCACACGCGCGCGCCGCAAGGTTTCGCGCCCGTCGCCATCGGGCTTGGGCTGACGCTGATTCACCTGATCTCAATCCCGGTGACGAACACGTCGGTTAACCCGGCGCGCTCGACCGGCCCGGCGATCTTCGCCGGGGGCTGGGCGCTCTCGCAGCTCTGGCTGTTCTGGATCGCCCCCATCGTCGGCGCGGTTCTGGCGGGCGGGTTCTACGCGTGGATTTCGAGTGAGGACGTCGAGCCGCCCATCGTCGGCGAGGAGCCGGTCACGACGACGACGCTCTAACATTTCGGAGAGGTGCAGGAGTGGTTGAACTGGCAGCACTGGAAATGCTGTGTACGGGGAACCGTACCGTGGGTTCGAATCCCACCCTCTCCGCCACAAAGTCCGGCGCGGCCGTCCCCGTCTAGCGAGTCCCCCATGCGAAAGTTGCCAGTCATCTGCGCCTTCGTCTTCGCGCTCATCGCTTCGACCTCGCTGGCCTCGGCGCAGCGTCGCGCGCGCCAGAGACACTGGACGCTCTGCCCAGACCCCACGGTCGCGTGCCGGACGAGCTTCCAGTTCCAGCCCTACAACCTACAGTTCCGCGTGCCTTTGCAGACGGCGATCTATGACACGGAGCTGTTCTACGCCGTCATCCTCAAGAGCGTGCGCGACGAGAGCCGAGGCTCAGACTGCAACGTCTTCGTCCCCGAAGCTGAGCGGCTCGCGGCGCAGGCGCTCTTCCCGCACAACAAGGTCTTCGCCTCGCGCTGCATCGAGTCGGGCGACGTCTACTACTCGAACGTCGCCCCCGACCAGCAGTTCATGGCCGTCTACGCGGGGCGCACGCTCGCCGAGGCCAGGGCCGTGCTCGCCCGGGTCAGGGCCACGGGCAAGTACGCGGGCGCAAACCTGCGGCGGATGCGCGCTGGCTTTAACGGCACGTAGCGGGTTATGATAGGCGCGCGCCAGCGGCGACGCGCCTCGCGCCGCGCCGCTCGGCATCGAAGGCTTCTTGAAAACTTATCAGACTTCGGGCTCCGCACAACGCCCGCCCCGCGAACCCCGCCAGGCCGGGAACGGAGCAACGGTAGCGGCGGCGGCGTGTGTTGCGGGTCAGTCCGGAGTCTGGCCACATCGAAGAGGGTCGCCGCGGGCAGGGCTTGCCGAAGCGCGCCGCGTTGGAGCACAATCCAGCGTCGCGAGTTTCCGAAGCCGAAGCCGCCCGCGGCGACCCTTTCTCTTTGCCATGAAGATCAACGTCAAACGTCTCGACCACGTACAGGTCTGCGTCCCGCGCGGGGCCGAAGAGCGTGCGCGTGAGTTCTACGGCCGTTTGCTCGGCCTCGAAGAGATAGAGAAGCCGGAAGTCCTGCGCGCCAACGGCGGGATGTGGTACAACGTCGCCGACATACAGCTCCATGTCGGCGTCGAGGACACGGTCGCGCCGTCGAAACGTCACCCGGCCTTCGAGGTCGAAGAGATCAACGCCGTCCGTGCTTACCTCGAACAGAACGGCGTGCGCACGAAGGACGAGCCACGGCTCCCCGGCGTCACGCGTTTTTCCTTCTTCGACCCCTTCGGCAACCGCATCGAGTTGATGGAGAAGAACGCGGCATCAGAGGAGTAGAAGGATGCGGACGGAGATGATCTGGGTGCTCGTCACGATGGGGCGTGAGGGGCCTCTGCTGCGCATGGAGCCCGACGAGTTGGCAAGGCTCAAGTCCGATTTCGCCGGCTTCAAAGAGTCGGGCGCTCCGGCGTTCGGCTCGTACACGCACTACACGACCGAGCCTGCCTCGGTCGAGGACACCACTTCTCAGATGTTCGGCTGGCTGACGCGTCGGCATTATTCGGGTTTCGTGCGGCGGCGCGCGAAAGTTGAGCTGAAGTTTCAAGAGGTCACGGAAATCACGGGCGCTTGAGCGCGGCGTGAAAGATTCCCATATGGCTTATCAGGTCATCGCGCGCAAGTGGCGACCGCAGACCTTCGAGGAGGTCACGGGGCAGGAGCACATCACTCGGACGCTCAAGAATGCCGTCGAGCACGAGCGCCTCCACCACGCCTACCTCTTCTCCGGCGCGCGCGGGGTGGGGAAGACCACCAC
>JALZHC010000116.1 GCA_030914105.1 Acidobacteriota bacterium | reverse complement strand
GAGCGTGTCTTCGTTTACGTGGGCGAAGGCGGACGTGCCGACTCGGAGGCGCGCACGCGTCGGCTGATCGCGTCGGAGACGGCACGCGCGACGAACGCGGTGCGCGGCGAGGCAGTTGGACGCTTGTGGGAGTCGCCGCCGGGCGTCGCCGGTGCGCGCGAGTTGAAGGCCGGAGACGGGAGGGGCGCGGCTTCGGGCGTCGCCGTCGGCGCGGCGTCGTCGGGCGCGCGGCGCGCGGGCGGCAAGATGCGTCGGCTGATGCTCGTCGTTTCGGACGCGGCGCGCATGGCGCAGGTCAATCTCCTGCTGCGCTCCGAAGGCTTCGAAGTGCGCGCGGCCTTCGACGCCGTGCACGCGCTGAACCTCCTGCGCATTGACCGACCCGACCTGCTGCTCGTTGACTACGAGCTGAAGGGCTTGGATGGGGCCGAGATGCTCAGGCGTCTCGCGAAGCAGTCGGGCGCGGGGCCGACGCCGCCGGCGCTCGTGCTCGTGCCCGCGGGGCGCGAAGACCTCCGCCGCGCAGCGCAAGAGGCGGGCGCGCGCCGGACGGTGGATTTACCATACGACCCCGTCGAGCTGCTCGACGCGCTGCGCGCCTTCGGCGAGGCGGAGTGAAGGCAAACTGAGAGAGCGTTTCAAAAACGAAGCATCGGCTTTTAAGACGGAAGCGGAGAGACGGATGGAAAACTGCTACAACTGCGGCGCGCGCCTGACGTCTTCGGCACGCTTCTGCGCGGCGTGCGGCGCGCCCGCCGACTCCGAGCAGACGCGCTTCGCGGCGGAGACGACGCGCTTCGCGTCCGAAGAGACGCGCGTCGCGCCCCAGCGACCGCGCGCCGTCGAGCCGCTCCCTGTCCGCCCGCTCGCGCCGGTGCCGGAGCGGCGAGACGACGCCCTCGCCGGCGACGAGCAGGTCGTCTTCGACGTTCGCCCGACGCTCCTCTTCGTCAAGCTTGGCTATGCGCTGGCCGCGCTCGGCGGCATCGCGCTCATCGCGCTGCTAGCCTGGCAGCCCTGGGTGCGCGTTCCCTTCTACGTCTCTCTGCCGCTCGCGCTGGCGCTGCTGCTCCTGCCGGCCTACAAACACCTCAAGCGCAACCTGGTGCGCTACACGCTCACCGACTCGAAGATCGAGATTGACCAGGGACTCGTCTCGCGCACGACGCGCAACATCCCTCTGCGCAACATTCAGGACGTGACCGTCCGTGCGACAGTCTTCCAACGCCTCCTGCGCTTCGGCGACCTCGTCATAGACAACGCCAGCGAGACCGGCGGCACGACCGTCCTGCACAACATCCCAGACCCGCGCCGCCACGCAGACCTCCTCCTGCGCGAGCTGCGCCGCTGGCGCTGAACCGGCGGCGGCCTTATCATCAACACAGCGGAACCAGATTATTAACGCGGCGGAACCAACACAACGGCGCTGTTGTCTAACTCATCCAAACGATTTGCCGTCGGGCAGTGTGCCCACGATTTCGCCGGGAAGGTTTCAACGTGCACACATCGAAGCTGAACAGATTCCTGTTCGCCTTAGCGCTCGTCGCCTTCGCTTTCGCAGGGGCGTCGGCGCAGTCTCAAAAGGATGGTGCGAAGCTCACGCCGGAGAAGGCGGGCGACGTTCCAGTCCTCGTCATGCACCTGCCGGACTGGGAGAAGAAGGTTAATGAAGGGGCGGCCTACGCCTCGAGCCTGCCTGCGCTGCAACAGGCCGCAGGCAGTAGGCCCGCGCTCGACGCCGTCAGCTTCGACGGAGGCACAGAGGCCGTCACCGCGAACTACGAAGGCGGTCGGCTCGTCATCGTCGAGTTCACGACGCCGCAGTACGCCGCCGACAACGACGCGCGCATCCAAGAGCGCATCGCGCAGCTACGCGCCGCGGGCCAGCCCATGCCTTCCGCATACAAGCGCGTCGGCAACTACTCGGTCTTCGTCTTCGACGCGCCGGACGCGGCGTCCGCCGACAAGCTCCTCTCACAGGTGAAGTACGAGAAGGACGTGCGCTGGCTTGGCCGCAACCCGCACGCCGAGGAGATCGCGACGAAGGCTTACACCGCGACGATGGGCAGCGTCATCATCACGACGCTCATCACCACGGGCCTCGCCATCCTCCTCTGTCTCGGCGTCGGCGGCGCAATCGGCGGCGCGGTCTTCCTCTACCGACGCGCACAGCACACCGCGCAGGAAATCTACTCGGACGCGGGCGGCATGCTCCGACTCGACCTCGAAGACCTGAACGCGCCGCGACCGACGACGAAGCTCATCGGTCGCCGCGAAGAGTGAGGCGCGGCGAGCGACGCCGAAGGCCGTCGAGCCAGTTTTAGGCGAGCGACAAAAAAGCGCCGTGAGTGTTTAGCTCACGGCGCTTTTTTGTTAATAGAGCACCGGCCAAAAATTCGCGGGTTACTGATCTTACTGCGGGGCTCCCCCAAACCCCTACAGAAACGGAATCAGTAACCCGCTAAATGATGCCCTTCGACTGCTGTGCTGACGACAACTCCGTTCCCCCAAAGAGCCGCCGCCCGCTCGAAGCGAGAGAAAGCCTCCCCCAAAGCTTTCACTCACTAGCAGCCTCCGAGCCTGACCCGATAACTCTATTTACTCCCTACAATTTTATCTGTCCCCCGCCTGAGCAACGTGCATGCCAGCAGTTCCGCAAAGTCGGCGAGGCGGGACAGCTCCGGCGCGTTTCCCCAACAAAAGCCGCCCAAATTTTCTTCGCCGCGAACCTATTTGAGTTCAACCGACCAGCGGCTTCAGCCATTGCGCTTGTACCCAATCAATACTCTTCGACGCGGGGTTGAATGCTTACGTTACACCGGAGCTTCAATTTGAGCGCAGGAGTGTCCCACGGCGCACACTCACGCCCGCTTGAGTTCAAAAGATGGTCGAATTTCTCCCACAATCTCGCCGCGGTGATTCCTGACCGGGAAGATGGAGTAGGGCGCGAGGGCTTCGCGCGCGTTCTCATCCAGTACATCGAGCTGGCGCAGCGACTCGATGGTGATGGTTGAACGGGCGCGTCGGTCTTCGCCATCCTCGATCTTGAAGGCCAGGCCAAGGCCGCGCGGCCAGGCCTCGCACGCGAGCACGCCCGCGGTGTAGACGCCCTCCGCGCCGATCTTCGAGACGACGCGTCCGCGCGCGGCGCGCATGACCTCCGTGTCGAAGCGCTCGGTCGTCCCGCCGACCATCTCCGGGTGCGAGGTCATGGCCGCCGCGAGCCGCCGGCAAGCGCGTCGCGTCGTCTCGTCGAACTCGTCGGGCGGCGCGGCCAGGCGCGCGTACATGAGCGCCATGGCGCGCACGGGCATGCCGAAGACGGGGACGCCGCAGCCGTCCGTGCCGAGCACCACGTCCCCGGCAGCGACGCCGGAGAGGAGTGAGACGGCGCGCAGGATTGACTGCTGGACTGGACTGTGAGGGTCGTCGTAAGTTTCCGGCGGCGCGCCGAGGTGCAGGGCGAGCGCGAGCATGCCCGTGTGCTTGCCGGAGCAGTTGTTTCGGAGCGCCGTTGGTCGCTCGCCCGTCGCGCGCAGACGCTCGGCGGTTTCGCGGTCGAAGGGGTCGTGGACTCCGCACTTGAGGAAGCTCTCGTCGAGGCCGATCTTTTTGAGCATCCCGGCGACAGTCTCGGCGTGCAAGTCCTGGCCGCTGTGCGAGCCGCAGGCGACGGCCAGCTCGACTTCCGTTAGATGGAAGCGGTCTGCCGCGCCGCTCGTGACCAGCGGAAGAGCCTGGAACGGCTTGGCCGAGGAGCGAAGATAGGTGACGGTCTCAGGCTCGCCGATGAAGGCGACCAGTTTGCCCACGCCGGTGACGGCGGCGACGTGGCCGCGGTGGCGCGACTCGACGATAGGCCCGCGCCTGACTTCGACAAGCGGCGCGGCCTGCGGGACTCGCGACGAAGCCTGCGCGACGTTCTGACTCTGTTCTTTACTCACCTGAGCTTCTTCTCTATTCACACGAGCGCGTTCTCTGCTCATCGGCAGGCTATTCTAAATTTCGGCGTGCTAAATTGCGAGGCCGCCGTCTCACCTGGACGGCGGCCTCGGTTGGTTTGGTTTTGAATGTCGGAGGGGTTATACGTTTGTCACCTGCGCCCCTGCCGCGTGGCCGTCCGCGCGCGGTTGCGCGTGAGCACGGTCAGGCGGACGGGACGCCGACCGAAGCGCATGGCCTCGCCGGCGTTCGGAACCCAGATGTCAATTTTGCGCCCGCGCACCGAGCCGCCCGTGTCGGCGACGACGTACTCGCCGCTGTACTGGCCGGCTTCGAGCCGCACGCGCGTACCTATCGGCAGAACCCTTCGGTCTGCGGCGATGACGCCGCGGCTGACGGGCCTGCCGCTGGCGGTGCGCCCGTGCAAGGAATAGGCGGTGGCCGTAAACGAAAAGGCCGGGGCCGCGTCCTCCAACTCTTCTTTCAATTCGGAGGCGGCGCTCAGGGCCAGTGCCGCGGAGGCCGCGCCCTTCTCCGCCTGGTTCGATCTCGCCGTGTCGTTAGCGGCGGCGTCCGCGTCGGCGTCGTTCGTGGGCGACAAATCCGCGCCGGGAGTTTTCGGTGTCTGGACTCCGCCCTTCTGTTGAATTTCCTGCGAGGCTGCTGCGAGGGTTTCTGCGACTGACGGTTGCGCGTAAAAGAGCAACGAAGCGGAGAGAAGCGCGACAGCCGCCGCACTCCCCCCCAGAAGGGGTTTACTCATTCGGTTCTCCTCCCGATAGTTTGGGGTCTCTCGGCGGCGCGCGAGTAGGTTAGTTGCCTCCCGTCCTCGACCTCCGGCTCTAGGAGTGAAGGGTCAGTCAGCCGGAGTGGGGAACTACGTCCTTGATGCGGAGCGCCGAAAGAACACCGGAAAAAAGAATGACAAGCGAACCGTAGTCCGCTTGTCACGCGCAGGATAGTACCACCGGGGGTCAATCTTGTCCAGCAGCGCACAAATGAAAGGATGAAGGCCGCAAGGATGAAGGATGAAAGCTCACCTGCCGAGGCTTTGCTTTCCCTTCATCCTTGCGGCCTTCATCCTTCATCCTTGCCCTTCCAGCCATTCGCCGCGGTAGACGGCCTCGGCCTCGCCGGTGAGGAGGACTTCGCCATCTTCGCGCCAGAGGACTTCGAGCAGGCCGCCGGGCATATGCACGCTGACGTGGCGGTCTGTGCGTCCGCCGATCATCGAGGCGACCGCAGCCGCGCACGCGCCCGTGCCCGAAGAGAGCGTCTCGCCCGCGCCGCGCTCCCAGACGCGCGCCTCTATGTTGCGCCGGTCGAGCGCGCGGACGAACTCGACGTTCGTGCGTTCGGGGAACGAGGCGTGCGACTCGATTGCACGACCCAGGCGACGCCAGTCCACGCGCTCGAAGTCCTCGACGAAGACGCAGCAGTTCGGGTTGCACATCTGTAAGGCCGTGACCGCGACCCGTTCGCCCTCGCCGACGATGAGCGGGTAGTCGCGCACCTCGGCGAGCGTTTCGGGCGTCGAGATTGGGACGGAGGCGCTGTCGAAGCGCGGGCGACCGATCTCGGCCTCGAAGCGGAAGCGCGTGCGCCCTTCATGCCCGCGCAGTCGGAAGAGCTTGACGCCCGCGCGCGTCCGGAAGCGCAGCTCTTCGCCCGACCAGAGACCCTCGAAGTAGAGATAAGCGGCGGCGCAGCGCGAGCCGTTGCCGCTCATCGCGGCCTCGCTGCCGTCAGGGTTGAAGATGCGCAGCGTGAAGTCCGCGTCGTCTCCCGCGTCCAGACGCTCGACGACGGCGACGCCGTCAGCGCCCGCGCCGAAGTGTCGGTCGCAGACGCGCCGCACGAACTCGCCGAAAGCGCCCGCCTCGCCGAACCGCTCTAAGCTCGCGCGCCAACTAGCGGGCGCGAGCGGCCCCGCTTCGAACGCGAGACGGCCCACCTCGAAGACGAGGTAGTCGTTGCCGTAGCCGTGGAATTTTGTGAAGCGCATTCGGTTTCAGGGCTGGAAGCCCTGCCGCTCCTTCTCCTCATACTCCGCGCGCCGCTGCCTGATGATTTCGTAAGGCTGTATCTCCGACATGCTGATGAAGTTCGGGATGACCGAGATGTAGAAGCCTTCGCACCTCATGTTCGAGCCGTTCTCCCACGCGTCGGGCAGCTTGAGCGCGGCGGCAACCCTCTCCGAGAACTGCTGGGAGGTCTGCCAGTTGATCGAGTTCGAGTACATGATTCCGATCTTCGCCAAGTGCTCGTCCACGAATTCAAGACTGATTGATTGGACGCCTTCGAGGCCCGCGGCCCTGGCCGTGACGGGGTCAGAGTAATCGAGCGAAGCCGTGGTCAGTCCGAAACGGCTTGGCTTGACTTGAAGGCTCGGCAGGCGAGACTTGGCTTGCTCCAGCGTCATGCCCAGACGCAGCCCGCGCAACTCCGGCGCGTTCTCGACGCCGACCGTGCACTGACGCGTCGGCTGCTGCGCCGACGCCGCAGCGGCGACGAACAAGGTGAAAAGTACGGCGAGCGTAAGGTTCGTGTATTTCATGGAAACTCCTTTCCGGTAAAGATGAGTGGTTATCTTAACGGCTGGCGTTCGCCGTCAAAGTTAAAGACGGCATCGAGCTTCCGTGCGGTTTCAATTAATGTCGAACCCCGGCGGCCTGCCCCGCCGAAAGTCCACCCCGCCGAGACATCACGCGCGGCGCGAAGTTCCGCCGCCTTGACTCGCAGATAGGCTACGACCGACCGGCGAACGAGGCGAGCAGCACGGCGACGGCATCGTTGAAGGCGACGTGCGCGTCCATCTCGCGCGGCGGGTTGTTGATCATGACGGAGAAGGCGAGCCGCTCGCCCGCGGCGCTGAAGACGTAGCCGGAGAGCGAGGCCGCGGTGCCGAGCGTGCCGGTCTTGGCGCGGACGTTCCCCTGTGCGGGCGTGCCCTTCATGTGGTTGCGCAGCGTGCCGTCAACGCCGGCGACGGGCAGAGCCTCGCGGAAGATTGCGCCCGCCGGGTGCGTGTTCATGTAGACGAGCAGCCGCAGCGTCGCGTCGGCGGTGACGAGGTTCGCGCGCGAGAGGCCGGAGCCGTCGAGCATCCGGACGCGGCCCGCTTCGACTCCGGCCTTCGCAAGGAAGCGCGTGACGGCATCAATCCCTGCGTCGGCTGTGGTCTGCCGCTGGTCGGTCGCGCTCGCTTTGCCGAGCGCGCGCAGGATCAGCTCGGCGTAGAGGTTCTGGCTCGGCTTCAGAGTCTTGGCGGCGATGAGGGCGAGCGGCGGCGACTGCCGCGTGGCGACCTCGACGAGCGAAGAGACCTGGAGCGGCTCTTTATTGTCGGCGCGCGTCTGCGCGTCAACCGTCCGCGTCTGCCCTGTGATACTGACGCCGAGGCGTTCGAGCGCGGCGCGCAGCATCGTCACGAAGACGAGCGCGGGCCGGGCGACGGCGACGCTCGCGTTAAAGCCGCGGTCGTCAATCGGCATCGTGCCGCGAACCTCGATGGTACTCTGGCCGAGCGGGCGCGTGACGCTCAGCTCGCGCGTCGTGCCGCGCCCCGAAGTGGTCGTGCGGTCAACGATGGTGACGACCGGCGTCGAGGGGCCGACCGTGATGCGGCAAGGGTCGCCGACGCGCGCGCCGGGCTTCACGGAGAGGTCAACCGAGTTGTCGTTCACGGTGAGCGCGCTCACCTCCGCGCCGTACCACCACTGAAGGTCGTCCCACTCCCAACCGGGCGAAAGCGCGGGGCCGTTGAAGTAGCTCTCGTCGCCGACGAGATTGCCCTCGACGCGGCGCACGCCGCCGCGCGCGATGTTCGACGCAAGCTCATTGATGGCGCGGTAGTAGTCCGTGTCGCCTTCGGGGTTGAAGCGCGTCGCGTATGTGGGGTCGCCGCGACCGTAGACGACCAGGTCGCCGCGGATCGTGCCCGAAGCGTCCGGGCGCGCGGGCGCGTAGACGGAGGTGACGAAGCGGTAGTCCGGGCCGAGCCGGTCGAGCGCGGCGGCGACCGTGTAGAGCTTGAGGTTCGAGGCCGGCTGCATCCACTTATCCGCGTCCTGCTCGAAGAGCACGCGCCCCGTTTCGAGCGAGGCCACCTTGACGGCGACGCGCGAGGAGGCAAACTCCGGGCGCGCGATCAACTCGCGCAGACGCGCGCGCAGCTCTTCGAGCGTTCGCGGCACACTCGTCTGTGCGGCGGGCGTCGCGCTCGTCTGCCGCGCGGGCGTCGCGGAGGGCGCGGGCGTCTGTGAAGACGCGGGCGTCTGTGTCTGCTTCGCGGCGGGAGTCGGGGTCTGCGCCGGGCGTG
>JALZHC010000645.1 GCA_030914105.1 Acidobacteriota bacterium | reverse complement strand
AGGCAGGAGAGAACGGAGCGTCCGTCAACGAGCACGGCGCACGTGCCGCACTCGCCCAGCTCGCAGCCGTGCTTCGTGCCGGTCAGGTTGAGGTCTTCGCGCAGGAGTTCGAGCAGAGTCTTGTGCGGCGCAAACGCCACCTCGACCGACTCGCCGTTGAGCGTGAACTCGATGTGGGCCTTCTGTCTGCGTGATTCAGTCATCTCTCAAACCAGGCTCAAGTGTACCGACCTCTTCTCGGCCGCGCGCCGCGAGAACCTTTGCTCGACCGAACCTTCGTGCGAAAGGGAGTTCAGGCAATACGGACGTCAAGACGGGCGTGTGTGCGGCACAAGTGATGATAGCAGTTTTAGGGGAGAGAATTAAGCGGGGCGCGGAAGAGTACAGAACCGCGAGCGGGTGCTCGCTATGACAAGAGCCTGCCTCTCGGAGCTACGACCCGCTCGCTCCCGCTCGCGGTACTGTATCCCCTCCGCGCCTCGAAGCACTCAGCGACCGTTGATGACGGCGAGGAGCTTGGCGGCGCGCGTGGGGTCGAGGCGCTTGAGCGCGTTGTACTCGTCGGTCGCGCCGCGGCGGTTGTTCGTGGTGACGTAGGCGACGCCGAGGTTGTAGTGGGCCTGCGCGAAGTTCGGCCTGATCCTGATGGCCTGGCGGAAGGCGGCGACGGCCTGCTCGTCCTGGTTGAGACGCAGGTAGGAAGTGCCCATCAGGTACAGCTCGTCCGGGTCGAGCGTGCGACCGACCTTCTGGTAGGCGGCGAGCGAGCGGCGGTAGGCTTCCGTCGCGTCCGGCTGTCGCTTCATGCCGACGTAGGCCGTGGCGATGTTGTAGTAAGACCAGCCCTCGTCCTCCGGCTGGTGCGGCGCGGAGAGCGCGCGCTGGCTGACCGTGAGCGCCTCCTGGTTCTGGCCCAGTTGGTTGAGGACGTAGCCGAGCAGGTTGAGCGTGCCGGCGTCGTTGGCCTTGACGCGCGCGGCGGCTCGCGCCTCCGAGAGCGCCTCCTGCGGCTTGTCCTCGCGGACAAGGATGAAGCCGAGCACCTGGTGCGGCAGGAAGTTTTCGGGGTCGAGGCGTCCGGCCTCGCGCGCCTCCGAGGTGCCCTCCTGCATGCGGCCCGTGATGGCATAGGCGGCGGCGAGCGTCATGTGCGCGGTCGCGCTCTGGGGCGCGAGGCGCACGGTCTGCTGCGCCGTCGAGAGCATCGCCGCGTAGTTGCCCTGCGAGTAGTAGACGAGGCACATGCCGACGAGCGCTTCGGGCATGTCGGGCTTGAGGCGGAGCGCTCGGTCTAAGGCGTCGGTCGCCTCGCGGAAGCGGTCGAGGCGCGTGTAGGTGAAGCCGAGTCCGGTGAGCGCTTCCGCCGACTGCGGCTGGAGCCTGAGCGCGGCCTCGAAGGCAGCCAGAGCCTCCTCGTTCTGGTTGAGGGCGTAGTGCGCGAAGCCGAGGCCAAGCTGCGTGTAGAACTGATTGGGGTCGGCTGAGGCCGCGACGCCCAGTGCGGCCAGAGCCTCCTCGTTGCGGTCGGCGGCGAGGTAGGCGTTGCCGAGGAGCATCTGCGCCGAGGCGTTGCGCGGGTTGAGCTGCACGAGGCGTTCGAGCGGCGCGATGGCCTGGCGCGACTCGCCCCGCTTCATGTGTATGGCCCCGATGGCGAGGAGCGAGTCTTCGGCGAACTGCGGGTCGGAGGAGGCGCGCTCGAAGGGCGCGAGCGCCTGCGCGTCGCGGTTCGTCTGCATGTAAGACTTGCCGAGCGCGTGGTCTGCCTCCGCGGGGATCGGGCCGAGTTGCAGGGCCAGCTCGAAGCTGTCCACGGCCTCCTTGTAATGGTTGAGGCCGTAGTGGATGAGCGCCGTGCCGACGTAGGCGTCGCGCACGCGCGGGTTGGGCTTCAGCTCGATGACGTTGGAGAAGGCGGCGAGCGCGTCAATCGTCCGCTTCAGGTTCATGTAGGCGACGCCGAGTCCGTACCTGGCCTCGTAGTTTTTGGGGTCGGAGTGCGCGGCCTTCTGGTAGCTGTCGGCGGCGCGTTTCCAGTCGCGCTGCGCGAGGTACTGCGCGGCCTTCTGCGTCTCGCGCTGAGACTCCGGCGACCACTGCGCGGAGGCCGGGGCGACGAGCGCCGGGATAAAAAAGAGGGCGGCCAAAAGGTTGATGGCCGCCGCGCGGATGTTTGTTCTGTTCATCGTCGGGGAAATCTCGCGCGCTCGCGGCGAGGGGCGAGCGCTGGTTTTGTCGGCCCTCGAAAGCTCAGTAAGCCTTAATCAGGCGGATGATGAGATCGGCCTCCGCGCGATTCTGCGTGGCGGGGGCGAAGTTGAAGTTGTCGCGCCCGTTGATCTTCTGGACGGGCTTGATGTGAAACGCGCCGACCTGCGCGCCCATGAAGGTGTTGGCCTTCGCCTCCTTGATGTTCGAGTCGTCGGTCTCGAAGGTGTCGCGCCCGTCGTTGGCCTTGAAGCTCACCCCGGTCTTGGTGATGAAGAAGGAGCCTTCACAATACTGACCGAACGCGCCGTCGTGGTCATGGTAGACGTGGAAGGCGGCTGTGCCGCCGAGTTCAATGGCCTTGCGCATCGCCTGCTCGGCTCCGGCCACGTCGCGGCGGACGTACAGAAGCATCGTGCCGAGCAGAGTGTAGGCGCGCGGCTGCGTCGGGTCGAGGCGCGCGGCCTGCTGCGCGTAGTTGAGGGCCGAGTTCCAATCCTGCGAGGAGATGGCCGACGAGGCGCGGTCGATGTAGTCGTCGTAGTCGGGCGTGCCCGCGGCGGCGGGCTGCGCGCTCTCAGGGCCGAAGGGCGAGGAGTTGGAGGAGTTGTTTGCCGACTGCTGCGCCGGCCCCTTCTCCGTGATCGCGCCGATGAGCGAGCGGTCGCCGCCGGCGGCACGAATCTCGCTGGTGATGTCGGGCGTCAGGGCGAAGGTGACGCCGCGCGCCTCGACGAACTGCTCGACGCGCGCCGAAGAGATGCCGCCCTGGAGCATCGTGATGATCTCGTTTTTGGAGAGCGGCGGGCCGGCGGGCACGGGCGGGCCGGCGTTACTGCGCGGCGGCTGCGTGTTCGCGGGGCGAGAGGGCGTCGTCGTGTCCGCCGTCACGGGCGCGCGGTAGTTCGAGCGCGCGGCCTCGATGATTTCGGGTCGCGCGCCCACAGAGCGCAGCTCCGCTTCGGCGTCCGGCGTCATCTCGAAGGCGACGCCGCGCGTCTGGATTTGCTGAAGCAGCTCGGCGGTCGAAAGCCCGTTGATCTTGACGGCGTCAACGAGGCC
>JALZHC010000644.1 GCA_030914105.1 Acidobacteriota bacterium | reverse complement strand
TCGTCAACTCGGGCGAGGGCGCGAGTTACGAGGGTTTCGCGCGGGCGGCGGCCGAGGCCGCGGGCCTGGGCGACGTTGAAATCGAGAGCGTCCTGACGGACTCGCTCAGGCGGCCGGCGCCGCGCCCGCGCAACTCGCGCCTGCGCTGCCTGCTCTCCGAAGGACTCGGCCTCGCGCCTTTGCGCGACTGGCGCGAGGCGCTCAGAGAGTTCGCCGCGCTCGCGGGCGAATGAGTTCGGATTGCTTCATCGGCTCATCGGTTCATTGAATCAATGAAGAAATGGGTCAATGAATCAATCCGAAATCCTTCGGAATCAATCCGAAATCCCTCGTCCCCGATTTGCCCCGCCGCCCGTCTCTGCTATCATTGCGCAGCCGGAAACCGTTTTCGTCGGAGCCTGTTTCTCCGCCTCAGAAGTGAAGTCGAATCTCAGTAGAGAAGTAGAATTATGATGCAAGACAATCGCCTGCTGCCGCTGTCCTCGGAGGCACTCGACCGCCCGCTGCGCGAACTGGCGCAGCCCGTGCCCGTCGCCGCCGCGTCCACACAGGAGCCTGCGCACCTGCGCGAGTACCTCGCCGTCGTGCTCAAGCGCAAGTGGCTCATCCTCAGCCTCGTGGTCGTCGTCACCAGCCTGACCGCCGTCCAGATGTACCGGATGCCCTCGATTTACGAAGCGGAGACGACCATCCAGATCGAGCAGAAGCACGGCAACGTCCTGACGACCAACGGCGTCAGCAACATCATCGTCCGCAGCAACGACGCGAACTACTGGAACACGCAGCTCCAGAAGCTCAAGACGCAGAAGCTCGCGCGCCAGGTCGTCCTGCGACTCGACCTCCAGCACAACCCGGCCTTCTTCGGCACCTACCACGGCACGGGCATCCTCGCCGGCCTGCGCCGTCTGGTGACGCGCGCCAAGCCGACGCCGACGCCGCAGACGGACGCGGGCGGAGTCCCCGTCCTCTCCGACGCCGAGCTGAGCGCCGAGCAGCTCACGCCCGAACAGCAGCGCGCGCTTGAACCCTACGAGGACGCGCTGCGCGGCGGCCTCACCATCGAGCCGGTCGAGAAGACCAACCTCGTCAACATCGGCTTCCAGCACACCGACCCGGAAATCTCCGCCTTGGTCGTCAACACCCTGGCGACCATCTTCCGCGAGAACGACATCCTCGAAGAGACCGAAGGCTCTTCGCGCGCCGACAAGCTGCTGGCCGAGCAGATCGTCGAGCTACAGGCGCAGATTCAGCGCGACCAGAACGCGCGCCTCAACTACATGAAGAGCCACAACCTGCCGCTCGGCGACAAGCAGGGGCAGGACTACACGGCGCTGCGCCTGAGCACCTACAGCAGCCAACTCCAGGCCGCAGAACTCGACCGCAAGGACAAGGAGGCCGCCTACACCTCCGCCGTGCAGACCCAGAACACCTCCGGCATCTGGGCCGCCCCGCAGGTACAGTCGAACCCCTCGGTCATCAAGCTACGCGAGAAGATGGGCGACCTCGAAGAGCAGAAGGCCGCGCTGCTCGTCAACTACACGGAGGAGTGGCCCGCCGTCCAGAAGATTAACAAGCAGCTCAAGAGCCTCCACGAGCAGTTGGACAAGATGCCGAGCGAGATCGTCGCCGGGCTGGAGGCGAACCTGAAGGCCGCCAAGAAGAAGGAGGCCGAGACGCGCTCCTCCTACCTCAAGGAACTCGGCGAGGCCAACGCGCACAGCATCGACCAGCTCGGCCTCGGCGACTTCACCCAACGCATCGAGACCAACAAGCAGCTCTACCAGACATACCTCCAGCGCCAGCGCGAGCTGGACGTGACGCGCGGCGACCGCGAGAGCGGCAACGTCACCACCGTCGAGGAGGCGCGCACCCCGACCGAGCCGGTCGGCCCGCCGCGCGTGCGCAACATTATCATCGCGCTCCTGCTCTCGCTCGCCGTCGGCATCGGCCTGGCCTTCCTGCTCGACTACCTCGACGACACTCTGAAGAGCGCCGAGGACGTTGACCGCCACCTCCACCTGCCGACGCTCGCGCTCATCCCCGCGCCGCGCGAAGCACGCCGCCTCCTCGCACGCGCCGCGCACGAGCCGGGGGCCGGCCCGACCACCGCGCTCGCACTCATCGAGGACGTGCGCTCGCCCGTGGCCGAGGCCTACAGACACCTGCGCACCTCGCTCCTGCTCTCGACGGCGGGCCAGCCGCCGAAGACCATCCTCGTCACTTCGAGCCAGCCCTCGGAGGGTAAGACGACGACCGCCGTCAACATCGCCATGATGCTGGCGCAGACCGGGGCCGACGTGCTCGTCCTCGACTGCGACCTGCGCCGCCCGCGCGTCCACGCCCACTTCGGCCTGCCGAACTCGCGCGGCGTTGCCAACTACCTCTCCGGCGACGCGCAGGTGAGCGAGCTGATTCAGTCCTCCGACAAGATGCCGAACCTCAAGGTGCTCACCAGCGGCCCTGTCCCGCCGAATGCGGCGGAGCTGCTCGGCTCTGAGGAGATGCGCAAGCTCCTGCACGTGCTCGCGGAGAACTTCACACACATCGTCATCGACTCGCCGCCGGCCATCTCGTTCACCGACGCCTCGATTCTCTCGACGATGGTTGACGGCGTGATGCTCGTCGTCCACGGGGGCCGCAGCTCGCGCTCGGTCGTGCGCCGCGCCAAGCAGCAGTTGCAGGACGTGGGCGCGCACCTCTTCGGCATCGTGCTCAATAACGTGAGGCTCGAAGGCTCCGACCTCTACTACTACTCCAGCTACTATTCGGGCTACTACTCGGACGAGGATGCGCCCGAAGGGGCCGAGGCGGCGGGAGCCGGCCCGCGTCCCGGTGGCGGCTGATGGAGGGCGAGTTCTGCCGTATCGCGCCGGACGTGAGCTTAGGGCGCGACGTTAAAATCCACGCCTTCGTCAATCTCTACGGCTGCTCGGTCGGCGACGAGACGCGCATCGGCACCTTTGTCGAAATCCAGAGGGGCGCGCGGGTCGGCGCGCGCTGCAAAATCTCCAGCCATACCTTCATCTGCGAGGGCGTCCGCGTCGAGGACGAGGTCTTCGTCGGCCACGGCGTCGTCTTCATCAACGACCGACGCCCGCGCGCCACGCGCCCCGACGGCACGCCGCAGACCGATGCGGACTGGACGCTCGAACCCACGGTCGTCCGCCGCGGCGCATCCATCGGCAGCAACGCGACCATCATGTGCGGAGTCGAGATCGGCGAGCGCGCGACCGTCGGCGCCGGCTCGGTCGTCACGCGTGACGTGCCCGCC
>JALZHC010000008.1:10333-18640 GCA_030914105.1 Acidobacteriota bacterium | reverse complement strand
GGGCAGCAGAGCACGAAGAGGGCGAGGAGCGGGAAGAGTTTTTTGTATCGCATCATTTTTCTACTCACGAGTTGGTGGTTTGATTCCCTGCGGTGGCAGGCCGGTATTGTAACAGCACCGCGGCTCGGTCGGCATCGGCGCGCGCCGGCTCGGCTCTGAATGCCTTCGCGCACGCGAACGGACGGCGGCGCTGGCCTCACTGTTTCGAGGCCGCGCGGCCCTGCAAGCCTTCGCGCACGAAGCGCAGGAGGTCGGCGATCTGCTCGTCGGTCAGGCTGTACTTGAAGGGCGGCATGCCGTTGCCGCCGTTCTGAATCTGCGCGAGGAGCCGTTCGTCCGGGTCTGTGACGGCGCGGCCCGTGCGCAAGGAAGGCACATTGAGCGTGCCGAGCTGCCGGCCCTCGCCCTGCTGTCCATGGCAGACGGCGCAGTTGCGTTGGAAGAGTTCGCGCGTCGGGTCGGCTGCGCGCGCCGGCTTCTCCTCGCGCGGCGAGCACGCCGGGGCGAACAGCGCGACGAAGAGAAGGATGAAGGCCGCAAGGCGAAGGATGAAGAGGAGTCGAGATGCCTTCACTTCATCCTTCATCCTTGCGGCCTTCATCCTTAGAAGCTGAAGCGCACTTGCAGCTCGACGCGCCGGTTGCCGCCGCCGAGGTTGCCGCCGCCCGCGCCGAAGCGACCGGCGCTCGCGCTCGGCTGGCCGAAGAGCGGCGAGCTGAGGTTGCCGACGACCGAGCCGAGGTTCGAGTGGTTCAGAAGGTTCTGCGCGCTGACGGAGAAAGTCAGGTTGTAGCGGTGCTCCGTCGTGTCGCCGCCGAAGCCCCCGCCGCCGCCGC
Source organism: Acidobacteriota bacterium (assembly GCA_030914105.1). Classification (GTDB taxonomy): domain Bacteria; phylum Acidobacteriota; class Blastocatellia; order Pyrinomonadales; family Pyrinomonadaceae; genus QHXN01. The sequence continues at coordinate 17,804 of JALZHC010000008.1, read as the reverse complement.
CGCGACCGCCGCCACCACCGCGTCCTCCACCTCCACGTCCGCCGCCTCCGCGACCAACGCCTCCGCCCCCGTCCCCGCCGCCGGCAGCCCGCGCGCCGCCCGGCGCGGTCACTTCGCCAAAGCCGACCGTCTTACTGAGACGCATGTTGACAGAGAAGAAGGCCGGCCCCGTGCCGTAGTTGCGCGGGATGATCTGTTGTCCGGGCTGCGGGTCGAGGTCGAAGGTTCCGAAGGGCGTGGCGCGGACGCTCGCGCGCGTGAGGTCTGTGGCGAAGGCCGGGCGCTCGTTGAAGAGCGCGTCGCCGTTGAGGTCGCGACCGATGGTGATGTTGAAGGGGCGGCCCGACATCGCCGTGATGAAGGGGTTCAGGCGCAGGCCCCACGGCAGGCCGCTCAGTGAGCCGTAGAGCGAGAAGCGGTGGCGTATGTCGAGACCTGAGCGCCCGTACTCGCCCGCGAGGTCGTACTGGTTGACGGGGAACGAGCCGGCGCTGTCCGTGTCGCTGTGGGCGCTGTTCAGCGTGTAGTTCGCGCCGAAGGAGAAGCGCGGGCTGAGGCGGCTGTTGAGGTTGACGATGAGCTGGTTCTGGTTGAAGCGTCCGCTCGACTCGTACTGAAAGATGTTGCCGCGCGTCGGGTCGGGCCGGACGAGGTTGCCGCCGGAATCGCGAAAGGGTCGGCCCGTCGTCGGGTCGAGGAGCGGCGCGTTGACGTTGCGCGAGCGCAGGACATGGAGCGTGCGCGCGGCGATGTAGCTCGCCGAGAGCGTGAGATTGTGCGGGAGCTTCTGGTCGACGCTGAAGGCCGCCTGCATCGTGTAGGGCGCTTCGAGGTCGGGCGCGACCTGGCGCACGGTTCGCCGAATCTGGAACGCGGAAAGCTCGGCGACGGTCGGCACGTTCGGAAAGAGGTCGAGCACGGCCTGAGCGTCCGGCGTCGAGTTGTTGACGACGAACTGCTGCTGGTTGGTGCCGTTGAAGCGCGTGGCCTGCAAGGTCAGGTTCTGGCCGAAGCGCGTGTAGAAGATTCCGAAGCCGCCGCGCAAGACCGTCTTCTGGTTGCGCGGGTCTTTGGAGGGCGACCAGGCGAAGGCGAGGCGCGGGGCGAAGTTGAGGTTGCTGTGAATGTTGTTCTGAACCTCGTAGCGCAGGCCCGCCGAGATCGTGAGGTTCGGGCGGTAGCGCCAGTCGTCCTGTATGAACGGGTCGAAGTCCATGTAGGTCACGTCGGCTTCGGGGTTGCCGCCGGAGATGGAGAACTGCGTGGGGCCGCCGCCGAGCGCGCGCACCTGCGCCGGTGTGAGGCCCTGCTGCTCGAAGAGGAGCGTGCGGCGGTAGCGCTCGATGCTCGTGATCTGTGTGAGCACGGGGTTGCCGTTCGAGTCCGTGACGATCTGGTTGGTCGCCGTGAGCTGCGGCGCGAGGCCGCCGGCGAAGGTGAAGGTGCCGGCGAAGTTGCGCTGCGAAGAGTCGCGCAGGCGGTCGCGTCGCAGGCGCGCGCCGGCCTTGAGCGAGTGGTTGCCCATCGTCCAGGAGGTGAAGTTCTGAAGCTCGATGTTGTCGTCGTTGCTGAAGGAGAGTCCGATCTGCGCGCCGCCGCCGACGAAGGCGTCCTGCACGTTGATGGTCGGCGTGAGGGTGCTGCCCTGCTGGCTCGTGCGCTCGCGCTCGTACTGGAAGCGCGTCTCGTTGATGATCTTCTTGTTGATAACGGCGGTCTCTGTAGCCTGGAGGGTCTGCTGCGTCGTCTCGGAGTTAAAGGCGAGCGAGGGCAGGTTGAAGCCGCCCACGTCGCCGTTCTGGTTCGTGCGGCGCTCGAAGGTGTAGCGCGCGACGAGCGTGTTGGTCTGGTTGAGCTGGTAGTCTAAGCGCGGGCTGAAGGTCGTCTGCCGCGTCGGCCTCACCAAAGTCTGGTTGAACGAGACGGGGTTGAGCGAGGGGTCGAGGATGACGGCCTGGACGAAGGCGTTGTCGTCAATGTCGCGCCGCTCGAAGTCGAGGAAGAACGAAGCCTTCTTCTTCGAGATGGGGCCGGAGAGATTGCCGCCGTAACGGCGCGAGAGGTAGGGCGCGCGCGTCGGCGCAAAGGGCGAGCGCGAGTTCAGCTTCTCGTTGTTGAAGTTGAAGAAGGCCTGGCCGCGGAACTTGTCCGTGCCCGGCTTGGTGAAAATCTCGACGCGCCCGTAGCCCAGACGGTCATACTCCGCTGAGAACGGGTTGCGGTTGATGCGAATCTCGCGGATCGATTCTTTCGGCGGCAGGCGGCCTCCCGTGAAGCCGTCCACGAAAATCTGCGCGCCCTCGTCCGACCCCGACGAAGGGCCGGCGAGCGCCTGCAAGGCTTCCGACAAGTCGTCGGGGTCGTCGGGCAAAGAGTCTAAGTCCGCGCCGCGCAGCACGAGCGCGCCCGCGTTCTGCTCCGGCTCTGTGCTCACGGGAGCCTCCGCCGTGACCGTCACCTGCTCCTGCTCGATGGCGACGCTCAAGACGATGTTGAGCGGCTCGGTGCGGCCCGACTGCACCTCGACCGCGGCGTTCTCGTAAGGCGCGAAGCCCGCCTGCGCGACGCGCACGGTGTAGCGACCGGGCGCGAGCGCCGTGAAGACGTAGCGCCCCTGGTCGTCGGTCGTCGCCGTCTTCGAGACGCCCGCGGCGTCCGTCGCCGTCACGGTCGCGCCGATGAGGACGCCGCCGAGCTCGTCCGCCACCTGCCCGCGCAAGGTCGCCAGAGACTGCTGCGCCGACACGGACGCCGCCGCCGCGAAAAGAAGAACCGCGCAGGCCAGGACTCGAACCCGGCCACTCAACCATCCGAACTGTCCCATCATTCTCCGCCCCACTCGATAACTGTGACTGAAAAACTTTTGGTCTGGAAGACCGACCCCGCCGTCTACCTCTCCGGCGGCGTGTTGGCGTTGGCGTTCGCGTTGCCGTTGCCTAAGCCGCCGCCGAGCACGTCGCTCGGCAGGCCGGGACTCATGCGGCGCGGGTTACCTTCCGTCCCGCGTTGCAGTTGTTGCAGGCGGTGTAGGAAGTCCGCGCCGCCTGTGACGAGCGTGACGGCGGTCGCGCGCGAAGAGTCCGCGCCGGGCGTGGCCGTGACGACGACGGCGTCGCCCTTCCTGAGGTCGGCGACCGTGACGGCGGGCAGGCTCTCGAACATCTGCTGCAAGCTCGCGCCGCGCCGCTCGCCTTCGCGCCGCGCGTTGTCGTTGGAGTTCGCCTGCCGCGTCGCCGCCTTGCCCGACGCGCGCTGCTCCGCCGCACGCGCGGCCCTCTCGACACGCTCCGCGACCGTGCGCTCGAACTCAGGCGTGACGCGCTTGAGCGTCGAGCGCTGGCCGACGGCGACCGTCACGGTCTGGCCCGTCTGCTCGTTCCTCACAGTCAGCTCGCCGCGCGCCGTGTCAACCGCCGAGACGATGCCGATGACGCGCGTGAACGAGCCGGTGATAATCTCTTCGGGCACGAAGCGCGCGGCGTCGGCGCTGCGCTCGCCCGTCGCGCGCAGAGTGTCGCCGACCTTCAAGCCGGCGAACGAGCTCGGCTGCGCGTCGGCGGCGCGCAGAGAGTCGGGCGCGAAACGAAGGAAGCGCACGCCGCCGGACGCGTCTAACGTCACGGCCTCAAAGTCTTCGCCGCGACGCGCGCGCACGACGATCAGCTTCCGCGCCGCGTCCACGGCGGTCACCACGCCGAAGACTCTCTGCTGCTGCCGCGTGCCCGCTTCGTTGCCGTTCTGTGCCGGCGCGCCCCGCGTCGTCGGCAGAAGGGCCGCGCACGCCAGGAGCAGCGCGAAAGAGGACAGGGCACACGAAGCCAAAAGTTTCTTCATCTCTTTCACCGAGCCGGGGAAGAATGTAGACGACGCCGAGGCCGGGCCGAACATGATGCAGGACGCACACGAGCGCGCCCCGGTTACAACCTTTTGCAGAGGACTCTCTATTTTTTAGGGGACGCGCCAGAATATAACTCATGCGGGCGCGAGGTGTCAGCACGCGCACGCCGCCTCACAAACCTTTGCCCGCCGCGCCCGCGACCTGCGCGTGGCCGAGCGCGGCGACGAGCGTCGTGCCGCCAAGGATGTTGCCGGCCAGCGTCGGCAGCATCCAGCCGAGATAGTCCGTCCAGCCCGCGCCGCCCGTGAGCACCGCGTAGAAGACCTCGACCGAGCCGGCGATGATGTGCGAGAAGCCGCCGAGCGCGACCAGATAGGTCATCGCCACGACGACGAAGAAGCGCGCCGACTCGGCGGCGGGCAGCATCCAGACCATCATCGCGATGAGCCATCCGGCGAAGACGCCCTTCAAAAGCGTGAGCGCCCACCAGCCCTGAAGCGCCTCGCGCCCGATGGCGGCGAACGCCTCGCGCGCCTGCGGCTCGAACAGCTCGGTGCGCGCGGCGACGAAGGCGAAGAGGAGCGCGCCCGCCGTGTTCGCCAGGAAGACGACGGCCCAGAGTCTGAGGACGTTGCGCAGCGTCGAGGCGTAAGGTCTTTGCAGGAACGGCAGGATGACCGTCAGCGTGTTCTCGGTGAAGAGCTGCTGGCGGCCCAGCACGATGACGAGGAAGCCGACCGAGTAGCCGAGCTTCGAGACGAGTGGACGCCACGCCGCGTCGGGCAGGTGCGCGCGCAGCAAGCCTTCGGCGACCAAAGAGAAGCCCATCGAGAGGCCGGCGGCGAGTCCGTCCCACGCGAGCGCCGCCGAAGAGCGGCTCAGCTCGTTCTCGCCCTCCTCGCGTATGGCCTCGTAGACGACCTCGGTGCGCGGCGAGCTGCGGCGCTCGACGTCCCTCTGCTCCTCCGCGGTCAAATGCGGCCGGCCCGAACCCGTCTGCTCCTGCTCTTCCGTCTTCATCCCTGCCCTTCGCCGCCCCCGACCAGCTTGACTCTGATCGGCGGCACGCCGACGATCTCGTAAGTCCCCGAAGCGATGCCGATGCCGGCCTGCTCCAGGCCGCCGAGAATCTCGCGGCTCATCCTGTCCTTCATCTCGCGCACGCCGCCGCCGGCGCGCGCCATGAAGCGCACGCTCAGCTCGACCCAGTTGTCCGTAATCCTCATGAAGACGCGGGGCCTGAGGTCTGTGATGTGGACGTAGTAGCGCCCGCGCATCCGCTCCAGAGCCTCCTTGCTCATCTCGCCGATCTCGACCGTGTGGCGCTCGGCGACTTCGAGCATTATTTTTTCGGCGCGGCGGTAGTCGTCCTTGAAGGAGACGGGGACGGTCATCTCCTCCCAGATGTACGGGAAGTCGCGCGAGTAGTTGAAGACGGCGGCGTCGAAAATCTTGTCGTTGGTGACGGTGACGATGCGGCCCGTGTACTGTCGGCTCCTGACCCAGACGCTCGGGTCGTCGTGCCGCTCGCCCGGCGACTGCCCGATCTCCATGACGGTCGTGCGCGTGAATCCCAAGGCGATTACGTCGCCGCGGACGTTGCCCATCACGATGCGGTCGCCGATGTGGAAGGCCCCGCCGCGCAGGATGACGAAGTAGCCCGCGACCGACGTGACGACCTTCTGCAAGGCGAAGGCCAGCCCCGCCGAGACGAAGCCGAGGATGGTCGTCAGACGACCCGTGTCGTCGAACCAGATGGAGACCAGCCCCAAGACGAGCAGCGCCGCCAAGGCGAGTCCGACGCCCTGCTGCACCCAGAAGCGCGCACGCGCGCTCTTCTCATCGTCGTCGTGCGAAGTGGGGTGCGCGAGCGCGTTCAAGATGAGGCGCACGACGACGACGACCGCCGCGAGCGCGAGCGTCGCCAGAAGCTTGTGCCCGTTCTCCGCGTTCAAGCCGACGAACCTGATGCCGAATCTCTCCAACCGCACCTCCCTTACGACGGCGACTTGTCGCCACAAGCAGTAAGAACGCAGGAAGGTTCGCGTGGGCCTTCGCTGCGTTCGCCGGGATTGTTAGCGCGCCGTGTGTTGGAAGTTTCGCTTTACGTTTACATAAACATCGTTTCAGCGACCGACGGCGACGCCCCAGGGCCCAGCCCCGACCTTGATCTGGCCGATGACTTTGTTCGTCGCCGTATCAATCACCCACACCTCGTTTGAAAGCCCGCACGCGGCGTAGACCTTCCTGCCGTCGGGCGTCAAGGCCAGGCCCCACGGCCTCTGCCCCACGGGGATTATGTCTGTGACCTCGAACGTCCGGGCGTCAACCACGTCCACGGTGTTTCCGCGCCCCGTGGCGACGTAGACGCGCGCGCCGTCCTTTGCGACGACGACGCCCATTGGCTTGACGCTGCCGTCGCCGCGCGGCAGTTGAACGGTGCGGACGACGCGGCGCGCGTCTGTGTCCACGACTTCGAGCGTGCGGCCAATTTCCGTCGTGACGTAGGCACGCGAGCCGTCGGGCGAGAAGGCGAGGTCGCGCGGGCGCGAGGCGACGAGGAAGCTTGAGACCACGGCGTTCGTCTGCGCGTCAATGACCGAGACGATGTTGCCCGTCTCCGAGGTGACATAGACCCAGCGCCCATCGGGGCTCGCGCGGCAGCCTTCCGGCTCCGTGCCGACGACGAAGGTGGCGAGCGCCTTGCCGGTCTTCAGGTCGATGACCGAGGCCGTGCCCGCATCCTCATTCGAGGCGTAGAGGCGCGAGCCGTCGGCCCCGACCTCTATCTGCTCCGGGTCTGAGCCGACCTCGTAGGTCGCCACCGTCTCGCCCGTCAACGCGTCCACGGCCGACGCGTGATTCTCCTTCGGATCGTAGAGCTTGCCCGTGGGCGTGCTCAAAGCGACGTAGACGAGCCTGCCGTCGGGGCTGACGCGCACGCCGCGCGCACGCGCGCCTACCCGGAAGGTCGAGACGACGCGGTCGGTCGCCGTATCGACGACCGTGATCGAGCCGTCCTGCTCGTTCGACACGTAGGCCAGCGGCCCCTCGTGCTTCACCGCCGCGCGCCCCGCGGAGCAAGACGTGAAAAAGGCGGACAGCAGTAGCCAGTAGCCAGTAGCCAGTAGCCAGCGGCCCGGAGTCAAACGCGGCGCGGTCGTCCCGGCAGCCCTCGTTGTCTGCCGCCGTCTACTGGCTACTGACTCCTGATTACTGGCTACTGTTTTCATTTCAGCGTGTAGAGGTAGCCGGCGATGTCGCGCGCGTCCTGGTCTGTGACGCCGAGGTTGGGCATGGCCGTGAGCGGGTCAACGTCGCGCGGGTGCTGCACCCAGCGGATCATGTTGTCGGGCGTGTTCGGCAGGACGCCGGCGATGTACATGCGGCTGGCGACCTGATCCAGGTTCGGGCCGACGAGCGCGCTCGCGCCGCGCACGCCGGGAATCGTGTGGCACGTGCCGCAGCCGTACTTACTGATGGCCGCCTTGCCGCGCTGCGGGCTGCCGCCCGTCATCGCCTCCGCCTTGCGTTCGAGTTCGACCTGCTGGCACGAGGTCAGCGCGACGCACGCGCACGCGAAGACGGACGCCGCGAAGAGCTTGCAGACTTCCAACTTCCGCCGACCATCAC
>JALZHC010000008.1:0-10323 GCA_030914105.1 Acidobacteriota bacterium | reverse complement strand
CGCATCGCCTTTCTCCCTCCGACCGCTAACCCTCTCGCCTTTCTACCTCCGACCGTTAACCCTCAAAGTGCCGCCCGCTTATCTTTCGAGTCGCAGGGAAGGTGCGTCTTCCAGTTGCAGCGCGCGCGCCTCGCGCTTCGAGGCCGCGCGGCCCGACTCGCGAATCCAGCCGGCGAAGAGCATGAGGCCCGCCGCGATGTAGACCAGCCCCGCCGGAATCCACATGATGAGTCCGCCGAGCTGCTGGTCTTCGAGCGGCGTCAGGCCCCAGGACTCGGTCGTCGTCCGGTAAGCCGGATACCATGCGGACGACGCGAAGGTGATGAGCGCGCCCAAAGCGCCGCTGTGCACGGAGGTCGTGAACAGGTAGAGCACGCCCGCGCCGTAGCCCGCGAGGCCGCGCCGCGCGTGGATGATGGCCCACCAGAAAAGGAGCGCCGACAAGAGGAAGCTCAGGTGCTGCGCCGTGTGCACCCACTCGTTGTCAATCGTCGCCTGAAACAGCAGCGGCGCGTGCCACACCCACAGCGCCACGGCGTGAATCGCCCACGCCGCGAAAGGGTTCGTGACCCCGCGCCAGACCTTCTGAAACCATCCCGCGCGCGCCCACGAGCCGACAGCGCGCGCCCAACTCAAAGGCAGTGCCCACAGGAACGCGATGACGGGGCGGCCCAGCACGACGAGCGGCGCGGCGACGAGCATCAGTATCTCGTGCTGCGTCATGTGCGCCGAGAAGAGCACGCGCCCCAGCGGGTGCAGCGGCGAGACGAGCGCGACGAAGAGCGCCAGCCAACCGCCCGCGTAAGCCCCGGCCTCCCAACGCCGCACGCCGCGCCCCGTCTCCGCCTCGCGCCAGAGCCTTCGCAGTCCGCGCCAGTAAAGCCACGCGGAGAGCGCAAGGCAGACGAGCACGACCGGCTCGAAGCCCCACGTCGTTAGAAGGTCGCGCGGGTTGTGCGGCTTGCCGCCGTGTGCGAGCGCACGCGGCAACGCAAAAGGCAAAAGGCAAAAGGCAAAAGTTAAAAATGAGAACGCCAGCGCCAACCGCGCCGCGCTCCTGGCTCTCAATCTTCGCCTTAATCCGGGTACAGAACCGCGAGCGGTAGCCAGCGGGTACACGGTTGCAGAGAGGGCGCTTGTAATAACACGCACCCGCTCTCTACCGCTCGCGGTTCTGTACGCCTTTACCATTGACATGGCCCGAAGACCCAGCTCGCGATCCACTGCGCGAGGATGACGAGGAAGAACAGCGAGCTGACGAGCAGGCCGAGCACCGACATGAAGCGGCTGCGCGTGACGACGCCCGCGCCCTCGTTCCGCCGCGCGTCGCCGCCCACTTCGCGCCAGTTGCTCCAGGCGAGCGCGCCAGCGCCGGCCGTCAACACGAGCGCCGCGACCGAGACAGCGTGCAGCGCCCACTTGCCGCCGTGGTTGCAGGTCAGCGAGACGAGTGTGTAGTTGGCCTGGAACTGCAACAGCCAGACTACGGGGCCGACGAGCACGCACGCCCACAGCGCGAGCAGCCCGCCCGTCTTCGAGAACTCCTTTTCGCGCGCGTCCGTCAGAGCTTTTCCTCCTCACATCAGCCGCGGCGCGAGAAAGACGACGCCGTAGAGCAGCAGCCAAGTGCCGACGATCCAGTACCAATAGATCGCCGTCACGGTCACGTCGAGCGCGTGGCTCTCGTCGAGCGGGCGCGCGAAGACCCAGGTTGCGAGGAAGGCATTTTCGAGCATGCCGACGAAGAGGTGCACGAGGTGGAGGCCGAGTATGGTCCAGGTGATCGAGCCGTAGGCGTTGCTGTCCCACTTCCAGATGAGCGAGCGGAACTCGTAGAACCGCAGCACGATTGTCGCCGCGCCGAAGACCAACATCAGGATGAGACCAATCTTGACGGCGCGTCGGTCGAGGCGGCGCGCGGCGAGGTCTGCGTAGGCCATCGGCAGGACACTGACGAGCAGGACGACCAGATTAATCGTCGGCACGAGCAGGCTCGGCTCCGGGTCGAGAAGATAGGGCGGCGCGTCCGAGTGCGGCGGCGGCCAGCTCGTGAAGTTCTGCCGGACGTAGAAGTAGACCGCGACCGAGAGGCCGAACATCGTCGTCTCGATGCAGAGCAGCCAGAGGTTGCCCCACCAGAGCTGCGAGTGCGTGTCGAAGAGGTGCTTCGGCAGCCCCGACACGTCGAGCGTTTTCACGTCGAGCGTGTTGGCATCGAGCGTGGTCTGGCGTGCGCTCATGCCTTCGCCTCCGCGGGCAGCTCGCCCGTGTCCTCGGCGCGCCGCCATTCGTCAACCTTCAGAGGCTTATCCCTCAGCCCCCCGTGCTGCGGGTCAGACCAGAACCAGCCGAACAGAGCCAGCAGCGTCAGCACCGAGCCGTAGTAGAGCGCGTAGGGCGTGAAGACGATGCCGACCCAGAAGGCCGAGACGGCGAGCGCCGTCAGGAAGGGCCAGAGGGACGGGCCGGGCAGCTCGTAACGGTGCTCCGGCGCGGCGTCGGCAATCGTCGTCCCCAGAACCATCCGCTTCTTCGTGCTCAGGCCCACGACGACCGGCGCTTCGCCCGAACGCTCCCAGAGCGGCGAGCGCCCTTCGACGACGGGGATGTGCGCGAAGCCGTAGGGCGGGGGCGGCGAGGCGGCGGCCCACTCCAGCGTGTCCGCGCCCCAGGGGTCTGCGCCGGCGACGCGCCCCGCAGCGCGGCTCCAGAAAAAGTTGAAGATGAAGGCGACGACGCTCAGGCCGATAACGCCGGCACCGACGGTGGCCGCGAGGTTCATATCGTCCCAGCCCATGCCGGGCAGGTAGGTGTAGACGCGGCGCGGCATGCCTGAGAGTCCGAGGCGATGCATCGGGAAGAAGGTCAGGTTGAAGCCGATGAAGAGCAGCCAGAAGTTTATCTTTCCCCAGGCTTCGCTCATCATCCGGCCCGTCCACTTCGGCATCCAGTAGTAGAGCGCGCCGAAGAGCGGGAAGACCGCGCCGCCGATCAAGACGTAGTGGAAGTGCGCGACGACGAAGTATGTGTCGTGCACCTGCGTGTCAATCGGCACCGAGGCGAGCATGACGCCTGAGAGGCCGCCGATGACGAAGGTGGCGATGAAGCCGAGGACGAAATAGAGCGGCGTCTTCAAGTTGAGCTTGCCGCCCCAGAGCGTCGCGATCCAGCAGAACACCTGGACGCCCGAAGGGATGGCGATCATCATGCTCGCGCCCGTGAAGAAGCTCTGGCCGAGCTGCGGCAGCGGAGTGGCGAACATGTGGTGCACCCAGAGGCCGAAGCCTATGAAGCCGGTCGAGATGAGCGACAGAACCGCCGCCGTGTAGCCGAACAGGGGCCGCCGCGCGAACGTCGTGACGATGGCCGAGACGAAGCCGGTGGCCGGGATGAAGATGATGTAGACCTCCGGGTGCCCGAAGAACCAGAAGAGGTGTTGCCAGAGAATCGCGTCGCCGCCTTCCGCCGGGTTGAAGAAGTGCGTCGAGACGTGCGTCATCCTGTCTGTGGCGAGCATCGAGCTGGCGAGCATCACCGCCGGCATCGCGAAGATGACCATGAAGGAGGTGACCGTGAGCGCCCAGACGTAGACGGGTATGCGGTTCAGACTCATCCCCGGCGCGCGCTGCTTGAAGACGGTCGTGATGATCTCGACCGCGCCGACCAGGGCCGCAATCTCGGTGAATGAAATCATCTGCGCCCAGGTGTCAACGCGCTTGCCGGGCGAGAACTGCGGGCCGGAGAGCGGGACGTAGGCGAACCAGCCGGCGTCCGGGCCGGTGTTGGTGAAGAAGGCGGCGTAGAGCAGTAAACCGCCGGCGAGGTACATGTAATAGCCGAAGGCGTTCATGCGCGGGAAGGCGACGTTGCGCGTGCCGACCATGAGCGGGACGAGGTAGATGCCGACGCCCTCCATGACGGGCACGGCGAAGAGAAACATCATCGTCGAGCCGTGCATGGTGAAGATTTGGTTGTACAAGTCCGGGCCGATGAGGTTGTTCTCAGGCCGCATGAGCTGGAGGCGCATCAGCGCGGCCTCCAGCCCGCCGAGCAGGAAGAAGATGAAGGCCGTGACGATGTAGCGCTTGCCGATGGCCTTGTGGTCTGTGTTCGTGAACCAGCTCCACAAGCGCGGAGGCTCGCGCCAGGTCTCCTCAAGCTCGCGCAAGCCCTGCTCGTCGAGCAGGCTGGCGGGTGGCTTCTCCTCTTCCCCTTCGCGCTTCACCTTTTCCGCTTCGCGCTTCACCTTTTTCTTCTCGCTTCGCGTCACTCTTCGTCGGCTCCGTCCTTCACATTCTCTTCAGGCTCCCGGTTCACTTCAGGCTTTGCAGGTAAGCGATGACGGCCTGGAGGTCGTCGGGGCTAAGATTATTCGGCGGCATGCGGCAGCCGGGCTTGACGCCTTGCGCGTCCGAGACCCAGCCGCCGACGTTGCCGGGCGTGTTCTGAAGCGTCGCGGCGGCGATGGTCGAGCGGCTGCCGACGTGCGTCAGGTCTGGCCCGACATTCGAGCCGGCCTGCGTGCCCGTGACGGTGTGGCACATCACGCACGGCGAGGAGAGAAAGACGGTTTGGCCGCGCCGCTGCAAGTCGTCCGAAGGCTGCGCGGACGGCTGACGTTGCTGCTCCTGCCAGGCCTTGAACTTCTCCGGCGACTCGGCGACGACGAGGAAGGCCATGTGCGCGTGCTGGTGCCCGCAGAACTCCGCGCACTGGCCGCGGTACGTGCCCTCGCGGTCGGCCTTCAACATCAGCGTCGCGTCCTTGCCGGGGATGAGGTCTTTCTTGCCCGCGAGGTTCGGAACCCAGAAGCTGTGAATCACGTCAGCCGAGTGGAGCTTGATCTGCACCGGGCGACCGACGGGGATGTGAATCTCGTTGGCGGTCGTGAAGGTGTTGCTCGCCGTCGGGTCTGTGTAGCGAACCTCCCACCACCACTGATGGCCCGTCACCTCGATGTAGACCGAGTCGCCCGTTGACATCGAAGAGACGGCGCGGCCCGTCAGGAAGCTCGACACGAGGAAGACGAAGAGAAGGGCGGCGGTCACTCCGACCGCGCCGCCGACCCACACCGTCCTGCGCCGCTCCGCAGCCGGGTCGGGTTCCACGTCCGGCAGCGGCGGCTCTCCCTCCACGGCCTTCGGCTCCGACTCTTCGCGGTTGCGCCGCCCGTAAAGGAGGGCGAGCGACGTGGCGACCATCACCAGCACCCAGACCGCCGAGAGGACGTAGAAGAAGAGCCACCACAGCCCGCCGATGTTGCGCGCCTGCGTGCCCGCCGGTGCGAGCGCCGTCTGCGGCCCCTGCTGCGCGGCAGCACTCAGACACGCGCACGCCAGCAACGCGCAGACGCGGAGCAACCGCGACGCCGCGCGCCGCAACGTCGCCCCGCTCGTTCGCTCTCTTCCTCTTCTCACCATTTCAGTTTTCTTCGTGACCTTCGTGAAGACCTTTGTGGTCGCTGTGGTCAAGAAAGCTTCACTGAACCACAGAGGTCACGAAGGATTTCGCTGGAGGTCACAGAGGAAATCTCTTATCAACGTCTCACTGCTTCTGCCCCTCCTTGTGCGGCGAGGCGGGCTGCGGCATCGTCACGCCCTTCGGCTTCTCTTCGCCCTTGGACTGCTCCGGCTTCTTCGCGTTCATCTCGTCGGTGCGTCCGGGCGCGATGGTCGAAGGCAGCAGCCCGCTCATCGAGCGGACGTAGGCCGTGATCTGCCAGACCTGCGTGTCGGGAATCTTGCCGCGGAACGAAGGCATGCCGTTGGGGCGGCCCTCGACGATGGTCTGAAAGATGTTCTGCGGGTCGCTGCCGTAAATCCACTTGTCGTCCATCAAAGGCGGCCCGATGCCTCCGCCGCCGTGGAAGTGGCAGCCGACGCAGTTGTACTGCTCGTAGAGCTGCTGCCCCTGGCTGACGGCGTAGGCGTTCTCCTCGTATGTATTTTTGACGGGGATGTAGGAAGGCCCGCCCGGCTCAATCTGGTCTTGCGAGATGGTGTCGAGCCGCGCCGCCGGCGGCGAGTCGCGGAACTGCCGCTGCTCCCTCGCGCAAGAGACCAGAAGGAGCGCGCACGCCGCGACGCAGCAACAGAACTTCAACGACACTCGCACGCGTCTTCGCATCAAGCCCCTCCTTGACTCGGCCCCGCTTCGGCGCGCGGCCCGACCGCATCAGTCGTCGCCGTCCCGCCGTCCGCCGTGTCACTCGCGCCGACGCGCGGCACGCCGTAACCGTCGAGGATGTGCCCGATCTCTTCGCGGCGGCGTTCGAGCACCTCCTCGATGTCGTCGCGGAAGGCGTTGTCGCCGCGGCGCACGCCCATCGCGATGTCGTAGACGAAGGGGAGGAACGGCACGTCAACCTGCGGCGAGACCGGAACGACGGCGAGCGCCGTCTTCTGCCTCGGCGCGAAGTAGCCGGCCAGCGGCCCCCACACGACGGCTACGTCCACCTCGCCGCGCGCCACGGCCTCGATGATGTCGGCGGGCGGGTTCGGGCGAGAGTAGTCGCCGTAGAGCGTGTAGCCGCGCACGTTCTCGATGATGTGCCGGTTCGTGAGCGCGTGCGCGGGCGGCGCGTTCGAGAAGTCGTCGCCGATCATCTGCACGCCGATCTTCAAGCGTCGCAGGACGGGGTCGTCGAAGGAGCGCACGTCGAGGCCGCTCGCTTTGCGGTAGACGAAGACGTAGGTCGAGCGGTAATAGGGCGAAGTGGTCAGCGCCATCTCGAAGCCTGCGGGGACGCCCGTCACGAGGTCGCACAGGCCGGCCTTCAGGGTGTTGCGGAAGAAGCCGCGCCGCTGCGCCCACCACGTGTACTCGACGCGCGCGCCCATGTCGCGCGCGATGAGTTCCGCGATCTTGTTCTCGAAGCCCTCGCCGCGCTGGTTCGAGAAGGGCAGGTTGTTCGGGTCGGCGCAGACTCTCAAGACGTGAGTCTCGCGCGGCGAGGCGGTCTGCAAGACCGGCGCGGCCTGCGTCTGCGCGGGCGGTTGCGATTGTGAAGCCTGCTGCTGTGACGACTGCGCGGCCCGCTGCGTCTCGGCCTTCCTCGCGCACGAGACGAACGACGGCAGCGCCGCGAGTGCGAGCGTCAGCAGTGCCGTCGCGGCGTCGTGATGTCTACGGCAGCGAGAAGACATAGAGCATCCCTCCCGCCGTCGTGAACTGCGGCAAATCTTTTACCGCGTTGTTGAAGCCGAGCGCGCCGGTGGCGTCGCGCGGGTCGAGGCCGGCGGCGACGATTGCGCCCGGCCAGCCGCCCACGCCCGACAGAATCGCGACGTACTGCTTGCCGTCCGGCCCCTTGAACGTCACCGGCTGGCCGATGATTCCCGAACCGACTTTGAACGACCACAGAACCTTGCCGTTCTGTTCGGGCCGCGCGTCCACGGCCTTGAACCAGCCGTCCATCGTGCCGTAGAAGACAACGTCGCCGGCTGTCGCGACCGTCCCGCTCCAGACGGGGAAGTTCTCCGGTATGGCCCAGACCTTGTTTCCCTTCACAGGGTCCCACGCGCACAGCTCGCCGCGGTTGCCGCCCGGCCCCGCGTACATCTTCACGTTCATGCCGACGAACGGCGTGCCCTCGATGTAGTTGGCCGCGGTGCTCTGCTCGTCCATGCAGAGGTTCTGGTGCGGGATGTAGACGAGGCCGGTGCGCGGCGAAAACGATGACGGCTGCCAGTCCTTCGCGCCCGGCGCGGCGGGGCAGATGCCGCGCACGACCTGTCCCGCCTTCGGCTCCATCTCAGGGTTGTAGAGGAGCTTGCCGGTCTTCGTGTCAACGCCCGTCGAGGACGTGACCTGCATGAAGGGGTTCGCGGAGAGCACCTCACCCGTCGCGCGGTCGAGGACGTAGACGTAGCCGTTGCGCTCGGGCCGCACGAGCACCTTGCGCGTCTGCCCGTTCACCGGCAGGTCTAACAAGATCTGTTCGTTGATGCCGTCGTAGTCGTGCAGGTCGTGCGGACTCCACTGGTAGAACCAGGCGGCCGCGCCTGTGTCGGGGTTGCGCGCGAAGATGCCGGATGTCCAGAGGTTGTCGCCGGGTCGCTGTTCCGGGTTCCAGGGGCCGGGGTTGCCGGTGCCGTAGTAGATGAGGTTCTGGTCGGGGTCGTAGGAAATCCAGCCCCAGACCGTGCCTCCGCCGATCTTCCAAGGCTCGCCGGACGAGGGCCAGGTCGAGACGCCGAGGTCTGTGCCGCGGTTCTGCGGGTAGAAGGGTTTGAAGTTCGGGCCGATGAGCACTTCCGCGTCCGGGCCGGTGCTGTAAGCCTTCCACGCCACACTGCCGTCGCTCAAATTCAAAGCCATGAGCCACCCGCGCACGCCGAACTCGCCGCCCGAGTTTCCGACCAGCACCTTATCTTTCACGACGAGCGGGGCCATCGTGATTGACTCGCCCTTGTTGATGTCGCCGAGGTGCGCGCGCCAGACCTCTTTGCCCGTGGCGGCGTCGACGGCGATGGTCTGACCGTCGAGCGTGTTGAAGACGACCTTGCCCCCGGCGAAGACCGCGCCGCGGTTCACGTAGTCGCAGCAGGCGACGCCCTGCGCGGCGGCGGCAGTCTTCGGGTCGAAGCTCCACTTGACGGAGCCTTGCTTCTCCTTCGTCAGGTCGAGCGCGTAGAGGATGTTCGGGTAGGGCGTGACGACGTACATCGTGTCGCCGACGACGATGGGCGCGGCCTCCTGCCCGCGGTTGACGCCGACAGAGAACGTCCAGGCGACCTTCAAATTCTGGACGTTGCCCGTGTTGATCTCGTCGAGGCCGCTGAAGCGCGTGCTCGCGTAGTTCTTCGCCGGCATCGGCCACTGGCCGTCTTCCGGGGCGCTGGCTGCGGTCGCGCCCGTCGGCTGGTTGCCCGCGGGCTGCTTCGGGGCTTGCGTCGGCCCGCCGGAGTTTGAAGAGCAGGAGGCGGATAGGAGAAGGGCGAAGGCTGCGAGGATGGAAGCAGGTCTGAAGCGGCAAAGCTCGGCCCGTCTGATGCGGCTCATTAAGGCTCCTCAAAAAGGGGGAACCGGCTGCGATTCTTCCGCGCGGGGGACAAGCTTAACGCGCCCCTTTATTAGCACCGCTTCTTAAACCGGCGGGCCGGGACGCGCTCCGAAAAAATTTTTGTGGCGGGACGAAATACAGGACGGATACTAGCTTAAAGCTTTGGGGGTGGCAGTACGGTGGCGTACCTTTTCCGGGGCATGACGAAACGTTGATAAAAATAAAGCGGGCGCGACGAATTTTGGGATCCATCGCGCCCACTCATGGCAACGGTCACTGTCCTCACCCCAGCAACCGTCTAGGCATTTGGTTTCACCGCATGCCCGAGTTGGCTAGAATATAAATCTTTCCGTGCCCCGGACGCAACCCCTTTCTTAAATTTTTTTACACCTGCGCCTCTTTTTTTTTGGCGGCGCGAAAAATCTAACGCGCCCCCGGATTTTCCCCGCCGAGCCGGAAAAAACCCTCTTTTCGGCCCCCGAAACTCCGCCCCGGCCCGCCTGAAACCCACGTCCCCGGCTTAAAGCCGGCGGCCCGACCCGCGTCGAACGGGCCGCCGCGGCCTCCTCCCGAAGGGGCGCGGCCTCAGCTCGCCAGTGGCGCGGCCTACGGCTCGGCGTGGGCGAAGACCTCAAACGTCGAGTGCCGACGCGACCTCCGGCGGCAGCGTCGAAGAGAACTCCAGGCGCTCGTTCGTGGCCGGGTGGCGGAAGGCGAGTCGCGCGGCATGCAGGCACAGACGCGCGTGCGCCTCGCCGCCGTAGAGCCTGTCGCCGACGATTGCGTGACCGGCGTGCGCGCAGTGTATGCGCAGTTGGTTCGTCCGCCCCGTCAGCGGCTCAAGCTCGACGAGCGAGCGCAGCCCGCGCCGCTCCAACACGCGCAGGCGCGTCTCGGCGTGCCTGCCGCCTTCGGCGACTTGCCAGGGCGGGCGCGCGGCCTCGACGCGACCGATGGGCGCTTCAATCGTCAGCTCGTCCCGTTCGACCCGACCGCCGAGGATTGCGAGGTAGCGCTTCTCGACGAGGCCTCGCTGGAAGTGCTGCGTGAGGCGGCTAAGCGCCGGCTGCGTCTTGGCGACGACGAGCAGGCCCGACGTGTCGCGGTCGAGCCGGTGAACTAAGCCGGGGCGGACGAATGTCTGCGGGTCGCGGTTGAGGTGGTAAGCGAGCGCGTTGAGGAGCGTGCCGGACTTGACTCCGAGCGAGGGGTGGACGAGCAGGCCCGCCTGCTTGGAGACGACGACGAGGTGCTCGTCCTCGAAGACGACCTCAAGGGGCAGCGGCTCCGGCGTCATCGAGTTCGGCGTCGCGTCCGAG
>JALZHC010000115.1 GCA_030914105.1 Acidobacteriota bacterium | reverse complement strand
CGACGCCGCGGACTTCGACGAGCTGTGGCTCCTGGCGGTGGACGCCGGCGACGGGCTGACCGCGGCCGACTGCGAGGGCATCACGCGCTTTCGCCAGCGCGGCGGCGGCATCCTCTCGACGCGCGATCATCAGGACTTGGGCTCTTCGCTCTGCACGCTCGGCGGCGTCGGGCGCGCACACTTCTTCCACAGCCAAAATCAAGACCCGGACGAGACGAGACGCGTGCGCGACGATCAGGAGACGACTGACATCTCTTGGCCGAACTATCATTCGGGCAGCAACGGCGACTATCAAAAGGTCACGCCCGTCGAGCCGGCGCACGAACTCCTGCGCAACCCTTCATCCCCTTCGGGCAACATCGAATACTTCCCCGCGCACCCGCACGAGGGCGGAGTCGGCGTGCCGGAAGGCGAGCGCCACGCGCGCGTCGTCGCGACGGGGACGAGCCGGGTCACGAAGCGCCCCTTCAACCTCGTCGTCGCCTTCGAGCGAGAGAAGGACAGGCACGGCCATCAGCTCGGTCGAGCCGTGGCCGAGTCGAGCTTTCATCACTTCGTGGACTATAACTGGGACACCTCGACGGGCTGCCCGACGTTTGTCGCGGAGCCGCCCGGCGAACAGATTAAAAGAGAGCCGCAGAAGCTCGAAGACGTGAAGGCTTACGTGCGTAACCTCGCCCTGTGGCTCGCCGGTCAATCTTCGATTTCGTGAGAAGCAGATAAGAATAGAACCGCGCGCCGAATGAGACCGCGGAGAAGAAGCGCGAAGTTAAAACGGAACGCGAGCGGGCGCGAGAGGGTTCGCTCAATCTTTCACCCGCGCGCTCAATCTTTCACCCGCACCCGCGTGTCTGTCGCGACCCAGTTTACTTCCCAGGTCTTGCCACCGTCGTCGGAGAACGCCTGCTCGAAGCGGCAGGAGTTCGGGGTGATGTCGGAGATCACGAAACGGACGAGGACGGCCCGCCCTTTATACGCCTCCTGATCGAAAAACTCTCCCCGCCCGTTTTTGAACTCGCCGATTGTGGGCTGGGCCATGACGCCGCTGTCGGCGTTCGCGAAGTTGAGGCTCCACTGGCGTGACTCCGGGTTGTAGAGGCGCAGGCTCAAGCCCTCGAAGTGGCCCGCCGGCCCGTCGGCGACCAACTCGACCAGGTTGGCGCGACCGTTCCAAACCTTCCGCACGACCGTTGTGCCTTCGTATTCGACCCAGGTGGTTGAGCCGGTCAGGGGATTCAGCAGACGCCTGAGATGTGTTTTCCACGTGCCGATCTCGAAGTCGAAGTCGTGTGCCCCGTCGCGCACGACGACCGGCGGCTCGGCGTTCGGGCGCGGCGCGGCAGTCTGTGAGAACGCAAACGGCACTCGGCACGCACAGCCGAGGACGGTCGCGAGCAGAAAAGCCCTCCCAAGTCGTAACACGCTCATCGTCTCCACCCATCCGATGCGTCTGTCCGAGCGCCGACCGGCGCGTTCAAATCCGAGTCGGTCGGCGGCGACGCGGCGAGCTAATGGTCTGTTCCCTGGAGTTGATATACATTTAAAGGCGGCTGGTTACAATATCCGCTTTTGAGTGAAACAGCATGACCACCCTGCTCACGTCAAAGAGCCAGTTGGGTGCGGTCGCGATTCTGCTATCGGTTGATAGCAAGTCCCGGAAGCCGATCTACCTGCAAATCTACGAAGCCTTCAGGGGGCGGATCGTTCAGAGAGAGCTGCGCCCCGGCCAACTCGTCCCGTCAACGCGCCAGCTTGCGCGCGAGCTGCGCGTCTCGCGCTTTCCAGTCTTGAACGCCTACGCGCAACTTCTGGCCGAAGGATATTTCGAGAGCCGCGTCGGCGCGGGAACGTTCGTCGCGAGTTTGCTGCCGGAGGAGACCGACGCGCCGAGACGCAAAACCCCGTTGAAGTCTGCGCCGGGGCCGCGCGCGATTGCGGCGCGCGCCTCGGCCCTGCCCCGATACGTGGGCGCGTCCTGGTCGGACGGCCTCGGCCCGTTTCAGGTGGGCCACCCGGAGCTTGAAGCATTTCCGTTAAAGACCTGGTCGAGGCTCGCCGCGCGCCACGCGCGCAACATGTGCGCGGGCGAGCTTCAGTACGGCGACGCGTTCGGGTCGGAGGCGCTTCGCGAAGCGATAGCGTTGTACCTGCGGACTTCGCGCGCGGTTCTGTGCGAGGCGGAGCAGATCATGATCGTGAGCGGGTCGCAGCAGGCGCTCGACATCACGGCGCGCGTGCTGCTCGACGCGGGCGCGCCGGTCTGGGTCGAAGAGCCGGGCTACTGGCTCGCGCACCACGTGCTGAAGGCGTCGGGCTGCCGCGCCGTGCCCGTCCCCGTCGACCGGGAAGGGCTTGATGTCTCCGCCGGCATCGCGCTCAGCCCCGAAGCGCGCGCGGCCTTCGTCGCGCCGTCGCACCAGTACCCACTCGGCGTCACGATGAGCGCCGCGCGGCGGCTGCAACTTTTGGAGTGGGCGCGCGGCGCGGGCGCCTGGATTGTCGAAGACGACTACGACAGCGAGTACCGCTACGAGAGCGCGCCCATCTCTTCGCTTCAGGGCCTCGACGCGGACTCGCGCGTCGTCTACGTCGGCACGTTCAGCAAAGTCCTCTTCCCTTCGCTGCGGCTGGGCTACGTCGTCGTCCCGCCCGACCTCGTCGAACGTTTCGCGGCCATCAGGCAGGCGTCGGACATCTGCCCTTCACCGATGAATCAGGCCGTGCTCAACGAGTTCATACGCGAGGGCCACTTCGCGCGCCACGTCCGAAGGATGCGGCAGACTTACGCGGAGCGCCGTCGCGTGCTCGTCAGAGAGATCGAGCGCGAACTCTACCCGTCCTGCGAGATCGTCGGGGACGAGGCCGGGATGCACCTGACGATTCTGACCGACGGCACGCGCAAAGACAGCGAGGTCGCCGCGCGAGCCGCCGAAAGGAGACTGTGGCTCTCCGCCCTGTCGCTCTCCTACGTCGGCGACTCGCCGCGCCAGGGGTTCATCCTCGGTTTCGGTAACACGCGCGCCTCACAGATTCCGGGCGCGGTGCGGCTCTTGAAAAAACTTCTCAAGGCGTAGCGGCGGAGCCGAGCGCGCTGAGCAACTGGTCAGGTTAGCCGCGGGGAAAGTGGTACTTGTGTTTCGGAGCGACGGCGGTAGTATTGATGAATTAATCCGTGCCTGGAGGAGGTGTGCATGAAGTTGTTCGTGAGTGTCGTCGTCTTATTCGTGCTGGCCGCCGCCGCTCAAAGGGCGTCGGCACAGGAGACGAAGATCAAGTGGTTCGGCCACGCGGCCTTTTCAATCACGACGCCGAAAGGCAAAGTGCTGTTGATTGACCCCTGGCTGACGAACCCGTCGAACCCCGACGCCAAGAACGGGAAAGACCCGCTGGCCTCAGTCCCGAAAGTCGACTACATCCTTCTCACGCACGGCCACCGCGACCACGTGGGCGACGCCGTCGAAATCGCGAAGAAGACCGGGGCGATACTTATTTGCAATCCGGAGCTGGCCGGCAATCTCGTGAAGCTCGCCGACTTCCCCGCGAAGCAGGCCGACACGGACGCCATCATGGGCATCGGCGGCGAGATTAAAATCGCGGACGGCGAGGTGACGGTTGCGATGACTTCGGCAGTCCATTCGAGCAGCGTCTACAACCCGAAGGCCGGCCCCGCCGAGCCTGAGAGGGCTTACGGCGGAAACCCCGCGGGCTTCGTCATCATCGTCAAAGACGGCCCGACGATTTATCATTCCGGCGACACGGCGTACTTCAAAGACATGGAGACCATCGGCGAGGAGTATCAGATTGATCTGGCGCTCTTGAACATCGGCGGCCACTTCGGCATGGAGCCGCGCATGGCCGCGCGGGCCGCGAAGTCCGTCGGCGCACGCCTCGCCGTCCCGCAGCACTACGCAACCTTCCCCGGCATCGCCCCGGACGCGTCCGCCTTCGCCGCGGAACTCAAAAAGCTGAACATCCCTTTCTACGAGATGAAGCCCGGCGAGACCATTTCGTTCCGCGGCAGACAGATGATGCAGAAGAGATAAGGACGCGTCCGAGAGGCGTTGACTGATTACGCGCTTTAGCTGTGGCGAAGAGTCGTGCGCCGCGAATCTCATATTCGACTCAGGCGGGCACAACGTTCTCGGCAGGAGATTGATGTTAATGGGAGATGACAGATTCGACCTCGACGACGCGTTGGCGGTACTTGAGCGGACGCCCGCGAGCCTGTGTGCGCTGCTCGCGGGCCTGCCCGAAACCTGGGTGAGGGCCACGGAGGGCGAAGGCACCTGGTCGCCTTACGACGTGGTCGGCCACCTCATCCACGGCGAGCGCACCGACTGGATTCCGCGCGCGCGCCACATCCTTGCCGGCGAGACCGGAGCCTTCGAGCCGTTCGACCGGATAGCACAGTTTACGGAGAGCCGTGGTCAGAGCCTCGGCGAGCTGCTGGAAACCTTCGCCGGCCTGCGGCGGGAGAACGTCGCGGCGCTCGCGCGGATGCGTCTGACGAACGAAGACTTCGCACGCAAGGGTCTGCACCCCGAACTCGGCGAGGTCACGCTTGGTCAACTGCTGGCGACGTGGGTCGTGCACGACCTCGACCACGTGGCGCAGGTGGCGCGGACGATGGCGAAGGTGTACGGCGAGGACGTGGGGCCTTGGAGCGCTTACCTTTCAATCCTGAGCGACAGGCGGCGGCAGTAGGCTTCGGCTTCGGCCCGGAGTCCCCGGCGTGAAGTTCAGACGGATGGCTCAGACCCTCCGCGGATAATCTCCACGCGCCAGCCCACGGGGGCGCGCAGCGCGTCTAAACTTTCGAGCCGGTAGACGAGCATCGGGCGCGGGCTGCCGTCGCTGTGCTCGCGCGTGATCGTTCCGCGCGGCTCGCAGCCGAGCGAGAGGGCCACCGCTGCGCTCGCGTCGTTGCCTATGTCGACGCAGATGTCCACGTGCCCGACGCCGTGCGCGAGGAACGCGTGCCGGGCGAGCGCCGATGCAGCCGCGGCCGCGATGCCGCGGCGACGACAAACGGCACGCACCCAGTAGCTCACTTCCAACGCTCGCGGCCCGACGCGCGGGTGCAGGCCCGCGCCGCCCGCGAGCGGGCCGCCGTGACCGAGCAGCATCGCGTAGCGCCAGCGGCGGCCAGCGGCGAAAGCCTCGGCGTCCGCGCGAAGCCTCTCTTCCAACACCGCGAGCGGCGTCGGCTCGTCGCGCCCCCAGCTCATCCAGCGCTTGAGCGAGTCGAGACTCTCGTCAATCGCGGCGCGCAGCCGCCGAGCGTCCTCGACCCGCCAGGGGCGGAGCACGAGCAGCCCCGCCGCGTCTGACTCAGTCGTTACGTCTTTCATGTTTCGACGACGGGCCGGCGCGTGACGATGATGACGACGGAGGCCGTGCTCACCGACGCCGCGACGAGCGTGCGCGTCCCTCAACGACGAGTGTGCGCGTCCCTCAACTGGCTGACTCGGTCAGGTCGCTTTTGGGAGGAGGCTGCCGAGTCGCCTGATGCCTTCTTCAATCGCTTCCGGCGAAGAGTTCGAGAAGTTCAGGCGCATGAAGTTGCGGCGCGGGTCGGCGGCGAAGAAAGGCGCGCCGGGGACGAAGGCGACGCGTTCGGCGATGGCCCGCTCGAACAACTCTTCGGCGCGCACGGCTTCGGGCAGCTCGACCCAGAGGAACAGCCCGCCTTCGGGCCGCGTCCAGCGCGAGCCTGGCGGGAAGTGTTCGGCGAGCGCGGCGAGCATCGCGTCGCGTCTTTCGCCGTAGACGGTCTTGATCCTACGGACGTGCGCGTCGAAGTCGAATGTGGCGAGCAGGCGCGCAGCCGCGCGTTGCTGGATTGCATTCGTGTGCAGGTCTGCGGCCTGCTTGGCGCGCACCAACGCGCCGAAGACCTCTTCGGAGGCGTGCGCCCAGCCGACGCGCATCCCCGGACTCAGGGTCTTGGAAAACGTGCTGAGGTAGATGACCAGCCCCTCGTCGTCGAGCGCAGCGAGCGGCGGGACGGGCATGCCGCTATATCGAAGCTCGCCGTAAGGGTCGTCCTCGACAATGGGGACGCAGTAGCGCCGCGCGACTTCGAGCAGGCGACGCCTGCGCGCGAGCGATAGCGTCGTGCCCTTCGGGTTGTGGAACTGCGAGACGACGTAGATGAACTTCGGTCGGCGGTGACGCCGCTCGATAGCCCTCTCGACCTCGCCGACGCGCATCCCCTCGTCGTCGCTCCCGACGGCGAGGAGTTCCGCTTCGTAACCTTTGAAGACTTGCAGCGCGGCGAGGTAGCAAGGGTTTTCGACGACCACCGCGTCGCCGGGTTCGAGGAAGATTTTGCCGACGAGATCGATCCCCTGCTGCGAGCCGCTCGTGACAAGCACGCGCTCGTCTTCGGCGTGGCGCACGCCGCGCGCGCGCATCCTCGCGGCAATCCACTCTCGCAAAGGAAGCCAGCCCTCGGTCGTGCCGTACTGGCAGGCCCGCGCGCCCTCTTCGGCGAAGACCTCGGCGTGCGCGCGCGCAAGCTCCGCGACGGGGAAGACTTCGGGCGCGGGCAAGCCTCCGGCGAACGAGATCACTTCGGGCTGCTCCGTCACCTTCAGAATCTCGCGGATGGCCGACACGCCCATCCCGGCGAGACGCCGCGCGAATGCGTACTCGATGCGTTCTTTGGTCATCTCACTCCGTGCCCGCCGACTGTTGAATCAACCCGCTTCCGGACTTGCCGCCGCACGCCGCCGCCAAAACCTTAAACGAAAAACGGGCCGCCGCAAGTACCACTTTCTCGCCGCGGGCGTGTACCAATTCTTTGCCCCGGCGAATTGGCCTCGCGCGAAAAAGAGTTAATGGCCCTTCCGGCGGCGCGGGATTTCGTTTAGCCTGCGGCGGTCGCGGCGGCCCGCGCGCTAAGGGCTGCGGCGGAGTGACAAACATGAGAAAGATCGAGAAGCCGAAGGAGCGCGAGTACCCACCCTCCGCCGACATCTACATCAGGCTCCTGCCCGACGACGGCCTCATCCTGAGACACTTGAAGGAGAGGATTAGAGTCGCGAGCGAGATTATCCTCTCGCTGCCCGAAGAGAAGCTCGCCTACCGCTACGCGCCGGGCAAGTGGACGGTCAAAGAGGTTCTCGCGCACGTCGTTGACGACGAGCGCATCTACGCCTACCGCGCCCTGCGCTTCGCCAGAAATGATGAGACCGAGCTGCCAGGCTTCGAGCAGGACGCTTACGCCGTCCACTCCGGCGCGAACCGCCGCACGGTCGAATCTCTTCTGCGGGAGTTCGCCGCCGTGCGCCGTGCGACCGTCGCGCTCTTCGACAGTTTCGACGACGAGGCGCTGGCGCGCTCCGGCGTCGCCGACGGCAAGCGGATGACCGTGCGTGCGTTCGCCTACCACATCGCCGGCCACGAGCTGCGCCACTTTAACCTCATCAAAGAGCGCTACCTGTGACGCGTGCCTTTACCGCCGCCGCGCCGTCGTTCGACCTTCCAAGACTTCCTTAAACTTCGACCTTCCACGACTTCTTTAATCGCCGAGCAGCCAGCGCACGTCGCGACCGTGAAAGCCCGCGGTCGCGACCAGACGCTCCTCGCCGCCCGGCCACGTCGTCAAGCGCACCTCGGCCTGGTCTGCGCCCGGCTCCATCCTCAGCCAGGCGAGCGGGGAGCTTTCGTCCGCCGCGCGGCCCGCGCGCTCGATTAACTCGACGACCCGACCGCGCTCCGCCTCGCTCATGTACTGCCACATGATCGAGTGAAAGACGACGGTCGCCGTGCCGGCCTGCAAATCCCGCAGACGCGCTTCGAGCCAGCGCGGCGCGTCGGCTGCGTCAACCGCGGCGGGCACACGGCGCGCGACTTCGATTGCCCCGCGCAAAGCCGCGAGCCTCGCCTTCTGGTCGGCCCAGACGAAGGAGAGGAGCGTCAGCTCCCCTTCTTCCGTGGACGGGTCGAGAGGGTTGAGGTCGCACCCGCGACGCTCGACGACGCGGACGCTCGCGTCGAACGGCGGACGCCCCGCGACGAACGAATCAGTCAGCCGGACGGGCGAAGCTTCGTCGCCCCACTTCTCTCCGAACGCCTCGTAGTAGTAACAATCCCAGCGCAGGTTAAGCCCGGCGCTCGCGCCGATCTCCAACAGGCGCAGCGGGAGGTTGCCTTCGCGCGCGACGAGCAGGAAGCCGCCAACGAGCGCCGCGCTTCGCCCGACCTCGTTCGTCTGCACCGGGCGTTTGACGAGTTCGCGCAAAAGGTCTCGGTGCCGCTCGACCGTCGTGCGG
>JALZHC010000643.1 GCA_030914105.1 Acidobacteriota bacterium | reverse complement strand
CCTCTACGTTCTGCCGCTCGCCGTCCTCGTGATGGTGCTCATCGCCGTCGTCTTCGCGGCGCTGGGCACGGCCATCGGTTCGAGCCTGAAGGACATGCAGGGCTTCCAGCTCGTGATGAACTTCATGGTGATGCCCATCTTCTTTCTGTCGGGCGCGCTCTATCCACTGTCGAACCTGCCGAAGCCGCTCGCGCTGTTGACGAGACTGGACCCGCTCACCTACGGCGTGGACGGCGTGCGCGCGGCCCTCATCGGCGTGGCGCACTTCCCGCTCGCCACCGACGTGCTCGTGCTGATAGCGGTCGCGGCGTTGCTGCTCGGCGCGGGCGCGTGGCGCTTCTCGAAGATCGAGATTTAGCCGCACTCAAGCGGCGAGATATAAAGAGCACTCGACGGCGCGTCGCTTCGAGGGCGGACGAGTCCGCGACTTCGGAGTTTCAGTCGGTGTCCGCGGCTTCCGAGTTCCCGCCGTTCGCGGGTTCAGGGTTCGGCGGCGTACGCCTGTCGTGTAAATTTTATAGTCCCGCGTACCGACACAGTACGCCGGCTCGGCGCGAGGAGGCTGGCGTCGAGCCGCTTTCGGCGTAGAATTCTCGCGCCCGCACGCGCTGCGACCACCCGACTTGTTGCCGACTTAATTAAGATACTTCGCGCCTCACGCCTTTGCTGGAAATGGAGTTGCCCCCTTCCAGAATTTCGCCGAACGATTGGCCCGTGGCTTGCTCAAGATCGAAGGGCAAGGCTCAAGTTTTTCTCAAGTCGGCAGCGTGATAATAGAACCGACTTGGGGCCAGTCTCTCTGGCAGACCTTCCGTGCGGATCGTCATCGCCCCGTTGACGAGAGATACCGGCAGACCGCCTCACCCGCTTTTAGTGGGGGTGAACACCTATGACTCGCCAGGGCGAGGCCGCCGTTCTTGTCGCCGACGACAGCGCGGATCAGTTGAGCTTGGTCAGCCTGCTGCTCAGGAAGGCGGGCTACCGCGTCGTCACCGCCGCCGACGGGCTGGAGGCCTTCGAGGCCGCGCGCAGCCTGCATCCGCTGCTCGTCGTCAGCGACGTGATGATGCCGCGCGCCTCCGGCATCGAGCTGTGCCGGAGTCTGCGCGCCGACCCGGAGCTGCGCGACGTGCCCGTGCTGCTCGTCAGCGCCTTGCGCGTTGACGACAAGAGCGCCGTCGAGGGTCTTCGCGCCGGCGCGGACGACTACCTCGAAGCGCCCTACGACCCGATGCTGCTCGTCGCGAAGGTCTCGCGGCTCGCCGAGCGCGCGCGCACGGAGAACCAGCTGCGCGAATCCGAAGAGCGCTTCCGCCTGCTCGTCGAGGGCGTCAACGACTACGCCATCATCATGCTCGACCCTTCGGGGCGCGTCGCCAGTTGGAACGCCGGGGCCGAGCGCATCAAGGGCTACAGCGCCGAAGAGATCGTCGGAGAGCACTACTCGCGCTTCTTTCCCGAAGAGGACGTGCGCAAGGGCGAGCCGGAGCGCGAGCTTCAGCTTGCCGCCGCCGAGGGGCGGCACGAGGCCGAAGGCTGGCGCGTGCGCAAAGACGGCACGCGCTTCTGGGCCAACGTCGTGATGACCGCGCTCAGAGACGAGGCGGGGGGCCTGCGCGGCTTCGCGAAGGTGACGCGCGACGTGACCGAGCGCAAGCTGATCGAGGAGCGCCTGCTGCACGACGCCCTGCACGACGGGCTGACGGGACTGGCGAACCGCGCGCTCTTCATGGACAGGCTCGGCCAGGCGGTCGAGCGCGCCAAGCGTCACCGCGACTACTCCTTCGCCGTCTTCTTCCTCGACCTCGACCGCTTCAAGCTCGTTAACGATAGCCTCGGCCACCTCGCGGGCGACCGCCTGCTCGTCGAAGTGGGCCGGCGTCTCAGGTCTTGCCTGCGCGCCGGAGACACCGTGGCGCGGCTCGGCGGCGACGAGTTCACGATCCTGCTCGACGACATCAAGGACGCGGGCGATGCCGTCCGCATGGCCGAGCGCACGCAGTCGAGACTGTCGAAACCCTTCGACCTCGACGGCCACGAGGTCTTCGTCTCGGCGAGCGTCGGCATCGCCTTGAGCGCGATGGACTATTCGCGCCCCGAAGACATCCTGCGCGACGCGAACACCGCGATGCACGGCGCGAAGTCGAACGGCAAGGCTTCCTATCAAGTCTTCGACGCCACGATGCACGACCGCGCGCTGGCGATGCTGCGCCTGGAGACAGACCTGCGCCGCGCCGCAGAGCGCGGCGAGTACCGCCTGCACTACCAGCCGATTATCTCGCTCGCGTCGGGACGGCTCACAGGCTTCGAGGCGCTCGTGCGCTGGCAGCACCCTGAGCGCGGCCTCCTCTACCCGGAAGAGTTTCTCGCGCTCGCGGAAGAGACGGGCCTCATCATCCAGATAGACCGCTGGGTTCTGCGCGAAGCTTGCCGGCAGATACGCGCGTGGCAGAAGCGCTTCCCCGCGGAGCCTCGCCTGTGCGTGAGCGTCAACCTGTCGGCCAGACATTTCTCCGCGCCGAACCTTCTGGGGCACGTCGAGACGGTGCTCCAGGAGTCGGGCGTGGACGCCGGGTGTCTGAAGCTGGAGATCACCGAGAGCGTCCTGATGAGCGAGGCCGACACGGTGACGCGGACGCTCGCACAACTTAAAGCGCTCGGCGTCGAGCTGCAGCTCGACGACTTCGGCACAGGCTACTCTTCGTTGAGCTACCTGCACCGCTTCCCCGTCAGCGCTTTGAAGATTGACCGCGCCTTCGTCAGCCGCATCGGGCCGGGCGGCGCGAACTCCGAGATCGCGCGCGCCATCGCAACGATGGCTCACAGCCTCGGCATGGGCGTCGTGGGCGAAGGCGTCGAGACCGAGGAGCAACTGGCGGAGCTGAAAGCGATGGGCTGCGAGTGTGCACAGGGGAACTTCTTCGCCGAGCCTCTGAACGCCGCCGCCGCCGAGTCTCTGATGTTGAGCGCCCCGACGCCGACGCCATCTCGCCTCGCCGCGCGGGCCAGCGCGAACCGCCGAGCGGGCCTGAAGTCGTCAACGCAGTCGGGCAAGTCGAAGGGCTTCAGCCGGCGGGGCTGAGCGAACGAGAGTCAACCCCGCCCGGAGCATTTCATGGTCTATTCATCCTTGAGCTTAGAGCAGATAAAGCTCAACGCGGAGGCGCAGAGTTCGCAGAGGAAGCGCAGAGGCTTGAGTCTTGCTCAACTCTCTGCGCATCCTCAGCGCCCTCTGCGCCTGCGGCGGTGAATTACCCTCCGCTCCGTGGCCAGGATTGAAT
>JALZHC010000114.1 GCA_030914105.1 Acidobacteriota bacterium | reverse complement strand
CTCTTCATCCACTCGACGCACCCTTCCAAATGCCTGCGCATACCTTCGGCCGTGTCTCGGTGTATGCGGCCGTGGCCGGGTAAGACCCACTCGAAGCCGTAGCCGAGCAGCCGCTCCATCGAGCGCGTCTGGACAGTCCAGGAATACCAGCACGCGCTGCGGAAGGCCGTGAGCGTGTGGCGCGTGGGAGACCAGGCGAGGTGGTCGCCGGTGAAGAGGTATTTATCTTTGTAGAGCAGGACGGCGTGGCCGCGCGTGTGGCCGGGCGTGGGGATAACGAGGAGGTCGCTGTCCAGACGCGCGGCCTCTTCGCCTTGGATAGCGTGCTCGACGCCGTAGCGCGCGGCGTTGTCGTCGGCGTGCATGACGCGCTCGGCGCGAAAGTGGCGCGCGAACCTTTCGTGGTCGGCCACGTCGTCTCGGTGCGTGAGGAAGATTGTGCGCAGGCCGCCCAACGCTTCAATCTTCCGCACGAGCGGGCGCGTGAAGCGCGGCGAGTCGACGAGGACGTTGCCGCCTTCAGCTTCCGCGCGCACGACGAGGTAGCTCCACGCGCCGAAGCTCGACTCGGCGTTGAAGCCGCAGTAGTAGACGTTCGCGTCGAGCCTTTCGGGGAACGCCTCGACGCCCGCGCGCGCGTCATACTTCCTCGTCGTGCCGATTGAAGAGGTCGGGCAGGCGACGATTGCCATGAGCGCGCGGCGAATCTCCTCGTCGGTCTCCGGCTGCCGGTAGACGCTCGACTGCTCGCCGTGGTCGCGGAAGATTGTGGGCGCGATCTGGCGACACGCGTCGCAGTCGATGCAACTGTCGTCCACGTAGAAGTCGCCCGGCACGTTCTCCGGCAGGCGTCGCGCTGGGTTAGCCATAGCTCAAGTTTAAAGTTCAAAGTTCAAAGTTCAAAGTCGCAGGCGACTTTTGGAGCGCCGCCCGCAGTCGGGCCAGCCCTTAACTTTGAGCTTTGAACCTGGAACTTGAAACCTATTTTCCGAGTCCGTCAATAATGATCTCGGAGAGGCGCGACATCAGTAGAAAGGCGGGGTTGTCGGCAGTCCAGTTCGGCTCCGGCATGTCGTCGCAGGTGATGGCCAGCGCGATGCGCCCGCGCGTGTGATAGATGATGCCGACGTTGCTTCGGAGGGCATCGAGCGCGCCGGACTTCGTCGCCGTCGGGGTCTTCCAAAGCTCGCGCCAGATGCCGTCCTTCGTCTGCTCGCGCTTCATCAGCTCGATCATCTCCTTCGAGGCCGCTGAGCTGACGATCTCGCCGCGCTCAAGCCGCTCAAGGATGGCGACCATCTCGCGCGGGCTTGTACGGCCCAGGCCGAAGCGTTTGTTCTCTTCCTTCTTCCCTTCCTCGCTCTCGCCGCCGCCGCCGACCTTGCGCATGAGGCGCGTGTCCGTGAATCCGAGCGACTGCATGCGCGCGTTCACCGTGTCGGCCCCGCCCAAAGCGTCAATGACGAGGTTCGTGGCCGTGTTGTCGCTCATCGACATCATCAGCGTCACGGCGTCGCGCAACGTCAGGTGCAGGCCGTCGGCGAACTCCGGCAGGATGCCTGAGCCGGAGACCTTCTTCTCTTTGGTGAGCACAAGCTCGTCAGTCCATTTCGCGCGCCCCTCGGCGACGCGCGCGAAGGCTTCGATCATGACGGCGACCTTGATTGTGCTCGCCGTGCGGACGTGCTCTTCGCCGTTGAGAGAATAGACAGCGCCCGTGTCGAGGTTCCTGGCGTAGAGGCTGACAGTGCCCTCGAACTTCGCGACCTCTTCGCGCACGCGCCGGTCGAGCCAGGCGGGCGTCGGGGGCGGAGTGGCGGGCGTTGAAGGGTTGGTGCTCTTGGTCTGTGCGCGCGCGGCGACGCAGCCAAGCGTAAGCGCGAGCGTCGCGGCGAGGATGGTTTCCTTCATAAGCTGAATCAGTCCGTCGGTTGAGTTGGTCAGTTGAATCAGTCCGTCTGTTTCAGGAAGTCGCGCGTGCGCGGGTCGCGCGGGTCGCGCAGGACTTGTTCCTTGTCGCCGAACTCGACGGCCTCGCCCGACTCCATGTAGAGCAGCTGGTCGGAGACGCCTTCGAGGAACTTGATCGAGTGGGAGACGATGACCATCGTCTGCCCCTGAGAGACGAAGCGGCGAAGCACTGCCACCAGCTCGAAGGTGCGGCGCGGGTCGAGCGCGCTCGTCGGCTCGTCGAAGAGTAAGACTTCCGGACGCATCGCCAGTGCGCGCACGATGGCGACTCTCTGCTGCTCGCCGCCCGAAAGCGATTCCGGATAGCGCGAGGCTTTCCCCTTCAGCCCGACCGTTTCGAGCAGCTCTATTGCAAGCTGCTCGGCCTCGCGCCGCGGCCTCTTCAAAACCTGCACGGGCGCTTCCGTGATGTTGCCGACGACGGTCAGGTGCGGAAAGAGGTAGAGGTGCTGGAAGACCATCCCGACGCGCCGCCGCAGTTGCCGGACGCGCCGCTGGTACTCGCCCTCTGCCAGGCCGGCTTCGAGCCTCACGCCCTCACACTCGACCGCGCCTTCGGTGACGCGCTCAAGCCCGTTCAGGCAACGGAGCAGAGTGGTCTTGCCGCTCCCCGACGCGCCCATGATGCCGAGCACTGTGCGCGGCTCGACGCGGAAGTTGATGTCGCGCAGAATGCGCGCGTCGCCCGCGCTCTTGCCTAAAGACTCGACGCGAATCATGCCGCCACCTCCGACTCGACGGCGCGGACGCTTCGGCGCGCCGACATTCTCTTCTCCAGGCGGCGCGCGAGGTGCGCGAGCGGCAGGCTCATCAGAAGATAGAAGGCCGAGACGATGACGCCGAGCAGAAGAAACTCGCCCGAAGCGTTCGCCAGCTCGCGGTAGGCAGTCGCCAGCTCCCAGACCGAGATGGCGAAGGCGACCGACGTGTCCTTGAAGAGCGAGACGAAGTCGTTGGTCATCGGCGGCAGCGCGATGCGGAAAGCCTGCGGCAGGATGATGCGCCGGAACGCGAGCAGCGGCGTCATGCCGAGCGAGTAGGCGGCCTCAAACTGTCCGCGCGGTATGGCTTCGAGCGCGGCGCGGTAGACCTGCGACTCGTAGGCCGCGTAGTTCAGGCCCAGCCCGACGAGGGCGGTGAGCCAGCCCGGCATCGCGAGGCCGAGGCGCGGCAGGCCGAAGTAGAGGAAGAGCAGTTGGACGAGGACGGGCGTGCCGCGGAAGAACTCGATGTAGGCCGTGCAGATGAGTTGCAGCCAGGCGGGGCCGCGCGACTGGCCGACGGCGAGCGCGAGTCCGAGCGAGACGGCGATCCACATCGCGCCGAAGGAGAGCAGGACGGTGACGCCCGCCGCCCGCGCCAGTCGCGTGATGGCTTCGCGCCAGTTGAACGTCGAAGTTGTTATCTCGTACTGAACCTCTTCCGGCTTCTTCTCGCCCGCGGCCACGTCGGTGCGCACGGCGGCTTCGAGTTTCGCCTGCTCGTCGTCCCAGAGCTTCCACTTGCGCAGTATCCGTTCGAGCGTGCCGTCGCGCATGATCTTGTCGATGGCGGCATCAACCTCGGCCTTGAGCGCCTCGTCGCCTTTGCGCAGGCCGACGACGTAAGCGCCTGGGTGCACGGCCTCGCCCGCCTGGCGGAGGCGCGGGTTGTCGCGCGCGTAGTACATCTCCATCGGCACGTCCATCAGCACCGCGTCACAGCGTCCGAGTTCGAGGTCTTTGTATGCGCCCACGGGGTCTGCGTAGCCTTTGAAGGGGATGCCCTCCTGTGCGAGCAGGCGCGAGGCCGCCGTATTGCCGAGCGTGCCGACGGTACGGCTGTGGCAGTCTTCGAGCGAGCGTATGCGCGTCTCGTTTTTGCGGACGGTGAGTTGCAGGCGGAAGATGTAATAGGGCTTGCTGAAGAGTATGAAGCGCGCGCGGTCTTCGGTCGGCTCCAAGCCGTTGATGATCACGTCGAACTCGCCGCGCTGGAGCGAGGTGACGATGGTCTCCCAGTCGGTCGGGACGAAGACGGGCGTGCGGTTCATCGCCGACGCGAGCGCATCGACCATCTCCTTCTCGTAGCCGACGTATTGGTCTGGGTGCGCGGGGTCTGCGAAGACGTAGGGCGCGCCGCCGCTGGGGTCTGCGCCCCAGCGAAGGACTGCCTGCGCGTTTGCCGCGGCGGCCAGCAGAAGTTGGAAGGCGACGAGCGCCGCGAGCCGCGCGGCCAGGCGCAACACAGTCCCGCTCAATAAAGTTTCCCTCGCACCATCGCAGTCGGAATCACGTTCAAGGCCTGAGCCGCGTCCTCTTGTGCGGCGCTCATTTCGCCCGGACTGAGTCGCGTATGAAGCCGGCGAGCGAGTCAATATACCTCTCGCCGCCGACGATGGAAAGGTCGTTGTGCCCCGCGTCGTCGATTATCAAAAGGCGCTTCCGAGCCGGCGCGGCCTCGAAGAGCTTGCGCCCCTGGGCGACCGGGATGATACGGTCGCGCTCGCCGTGCGCGACGAGCACGGGGCAGCCGACGCGCGGGAGTTTGCCGACGGAGTCGAACTTGTTTCTGGTCAGCCCGCGCGCAAAGTGCGGCAGCCAGGGCATTATCGCCCCGGCCATGTCGCCCGCTGAACTCAGGCCCGATTCGACGACGAGCGCGCCGCAAGCTTTCCGCGACGCAACATCAACCGCCGCGGTCGTGCCCAGCGACTGGCCGTAGAGCACAACGCGCTCGGCTGGAACGCCCCGCTCCTTCGTGACGAAATCATAAGCCGCGTCGGCGTCCGCGTAGACGCCGCGCTCGTCCGTCGGCTCGCCCTCACTTCGACCGTAGCCGCGGTAGTCGAAGAGCAGCACGTCGAAGCCGCGCGCGGCGAGCGCCGTGCCGACCCAGTCGCAGTAGCTCAGGTTGCCGCCGTTGCCGTGGAAGTAGACGACCGTCGCCGACGCGGGCAGGGTCTTCGGGTGGAAGAGCCAGCCGTAGAGCCTCACGCCGTCGGCGGTCTTGAACCAGACCTCTTCGGCACCCTCCGGCACGCGCCACAACCCTGCAAAGGCCGCGCGCTCCGGGTGGAAGGTGACGGCGCTCTCGAACCGCCGCAGCAAAAGGAAGCCGACGGGCAGGCCGATGATTGCGAGTGTCAGAATCGAGATCACGAAGTAACGGAGCGCGAGCGCGCGACGCCCGCGCCTGAGTGCCTTGTATGAGTCGGTGAAGAACATCGAATCAGTAGCCAGTAGTCAGTAGTCAGAAGCCAGCAGGCTCCGCGTCCCTGACGATACTTTAAACGCCGACCGTCGCTCTCAGGCAATGTTTTTTTCTACTGGCTACTGACTACTGTCTACTGGCTACTGCTTTTGGTGGTGGTCGAGGTAGTCGAGCAGGACGTTCGACATCACCTTGACGCCGACGACGAGGCTGTCCTCGTCAACGTCGAAGTCAGCCGTGTGCCAGCCGGCGGTGATGCCCTTCGCGCGATTGCCGACGCCGAGGTAGTAGTAGAAGCCGGGAACGATCTTCTGGTAGTTGGCGAAGTCCTCGGACGGCATGAAGGGCTTGAGCGCGACGGCTTTTTCGCTGCCGACGACGCGGCGGATGGTCGGCAGCGTCTCCTCGACGAGCGAAGGCTCGTTGTAGGTGACGGGGTTGCTGTCCGTGATCTCAAGCTCGAAGGTCGCGCCGTAAGCGGCCGTGACGTTCTGCAAGGTCTCGCGCATCATGGCGACGGCGCGCTCGCGCACTTCGTTATTGAGCGTGCGCATCGTGCCGGTCATCTTCACCTCGCCGGCGATGATGTTGAGGCGCGTACCGCCGTTGATTGTGCCGACGGTGATGACGAGCGGCTCCAGCGGGTCGATGCGGCGGCTGCGTATGTTCTGGAGGGCGAGCACCGCCTGCGAGGCGACGACGACGGCGTCAATGCCGTTCTGCGGCTGCGCGCCGTGCGCGGCCTTGCCGTGAATGGTAATGATGAAAGAGTCGGACGAGGCCATCGCGGGGCCCACGTGGTAGCCGATCTGTCCGACCTGCAGGTTCGGCTCGGTGTGGAGGCCGAAGATGACCTGCGGGCGCGGATTCTCAAGCGCGCCCTCTTTGATGAGGAGCTTCGCGCCGCCCTCCTCGCCCGCGGGCGCGCCCTCTTCCGCCGGCTGGAAGATGAACTTGATGGTGCCGCGAACCTCCTCGCGCATCTTCGAGAGGATTTCGGCGACGCCCAGCTCGACCGTCGTATGCAGGTCGTGGCCGCAGGCATGCTTCACGCCCGGCACGAGCGACTTGTAGGGCACGTCGTTGACTTCCTGAATCGGCAGAGCGTCCATGTCGGCGCGCACGGCGACGATGGGGCCGGGCTTGCTGCCGACGAGCAGGGCCGTGACGCCGTACTTGCCGACGCCGGTCTTGATATCCGTCAGGCCGAGCGCGCGCAGACGTTCGGCGACGACGCGCGAGGTTCTCTCCTCGCGGTTGGAAAGCTCCGGGTGCATGTGGAAGTCGCGCCGCTGCGCGACGAGCTGCGGGCGCATCGCCTCGGCCTCGCGCGCGATTCTCTGGTCGCGCGGCTCGGCAGCCGCCGATGCCGCAGACTTGAGCGAAGACTGCCCGTGCGGGGCGAGCGTGACGGACGCGAGCAACAGTGCCGCGACAAGAAAGGGGATGAAACGTTTCAAGGCTTTTCTCCGATACCTCTTCAGAGGCGACTCAAACAGTGGAGTAGTCAGTAGTCAGTAGTCAGTAGACGCTCCGCGCCGCAGGCGTCCGCACTGACGGCGTGGCTGCTCGGCTGAAAAGGCATTTCTACTGGCTCCTGGCTACTGTCTACTAATTCATCATTCATCACTGCCGCGTTCATCACTTAGCTTGCGTACTCGCGCTGCGTCCGGCGGTAGAGCGTCAGGCCGAACCAGAGTTCCCAGAAAACGGCGAGGATGATGAGCGCCGAGACGATGGAGACGAGCTGCGAGCCGGTCACTTTCTGGACGACGACGTATACGTCGCCCGAAAGGCCGAGCGCGAGCGGGACGAGCGCCGCGATGAGCATCCGTGAGGCGAAACGGTGGAAGTGCTCCGTCTCCTGGCCCTGCTCGACGATGCGGTGGTAGGCGGCGGGCGTCATCAAAAGGATGATGGCGAGGGCGCTCAGGCCGATGCACGCGAGGTGGACGTACTTCGGGCCGCTCGGCAGCTTGTCGAAGCTGTCGGTGAGGATGGCTATGAACTGGAAGCCCATCAAAGCCTGCGCGCCCGGCAGCACGACGCGGCACTCGGTCAGTACGTGCTTGATCTTGTCGCTCAGCTTCCGGCGCTCGTCGCGCTCCTTGTCCTCCGGCTCGTCCACCTCTCGTTCCTCCTTCTTCTTCTCCGCGATCTCTGCGGCGCGCTCGCGCTTCCGGTAGAACTCAAATAGATACCAGAAGCAGACGGCGACGAGCAGGCCCAGCAACCCCACAGCCGCGCCCGTCTTCCACCCGACGACCTTCTGCGCCGCCACATACAGGTCAACGCCGAGGCCGAAGGCGAAGGGCAGCAGCGCGAAGCCCATCATCTTCGACGCGTAGCGGTGTATCTCTTCCGTGTCCTCGCCGCGCTCCACGAGCCGGTGATACGCCGCAGGCGAGATGAGCAAGCCCACGGCCAGAAGCATCAGCCCCAGCCCCCCTAGCTTCAGAGCCTGCGACACGATGGGCAGCGACTCGAAGCCCTTCTCGAAGAAGGAGCGGAACTGAAGGCCCACCAGCACCTGCGAGCCGAGCACGAGCATGCGCGCCTCGTCGAGCGCGTTCTTCACCTTGTCTTTAATCTTCGCCATGTTCGGGAAGGGGTGTTGGGTGTTGGGTTCTAGGTGCTGGTAAAAGACTTCCCCAGCACCCAGCACCTAAAACCCAAAACCCTTACTCGGCCTTCATCCTTTTCTGTAGCTCGCGCTTGAGAACCTTGCCGGTCGGCCCCTTCGGCAGAGACTCGACGACGTGGACGGTCTTCGGGCACTTGTAGTCGGCCAGATGCTCGCGGCAGTGCTCGATGAGCTCGTCGGCGCTTGCCGTCTTCCCTTCCTTGAGCACGACGAAGGCCGCGACCTCTTCGCCGTAGAGCTTGTCGGGCACGCCGATGGCCGCGGCCTCGGCGACCGCGGGGTGCTTGTAGAGCAGCTCGTCGATCTCGCGCGGGTAGATGTTTTCGCCGCCGCGGATAATCATATCGGATTTGCGGTCGACGATGTAGAAGAAGCCTTCGGGGTCGCGGTAGCCGACATCGCCCGTGTGGAACCAGCCGCCGCGGAAGGCGCGCGCGGTCGCCTCTTCGTTCTTGAAGTAGCCCTTGAAAATGTTCTCGCCGCGC